>DATING010000590.1:0-5800 GCA_035474555.1 Longimicrobium sp.
GGTATGACACCAGCTCGCCCGTGCGGGTGGCGACTCGCTCCGCGCGATCGGCCCGGGCGCGACGACGGACCGGGGTGCGCGGCCCGCCGATCGCCCGCGCCGCCGCTCGGGATCAGCCCTTCGCCTCCACGTAGCGGCCGAAGTTGTCCAGGATCGACTGCCAGCCCTGCTGCTGGAGCTCGGCCGAATTCTCGCTCTCCGCGTCGAACGTCTCGCGGATCCGGACGCCGCCGGCCTCGGGAACGAACTGGACCGTGACCTCGCGGCCGTCGCCCAACCGGTATTCCACGACCTCGCCCGGCACGATGCGGGTGTAGGTGCCCCCGAAGTCGAACCCCGCGCTGCCGTCCTTCGCCTCCATCCGCGACACGAACGTCCCGCCTTCGCGGAGATCGACCTCGCTCCGGGTGGTGTGCCAGCTCTCGTGCGCGGAATTCCATTGCTTGATGTCGTCCGGGCTGTTCCAGGCATCCCACACCTTGCCCGGCGCGGCGTTGACGAGCGTTTCGACGGTGATCTTCATCGGAGTCTCCTGTGGTTCGTGATCGGTTGCTCAACCATGCGTCGAACGAGCCGGGACGATTTCGACATCGGCTCCGCCGGCGGTTCGGCGCGCGGGGCGCACAATGTAATCGCTGCACGGGACGCTTGCGCGGGGCACATCCCGCGATTATATACAACCACATGGTTGTAGATGATTCGCTCAGCGATGCGGAGATCGACCGCGTCTTCCACGCCCTCGCCGATGCGACGCGGCGGGACATCGTTACGCGGTTGCTGGCAGGGGAGGCGGCGTCGGTCTCCACGCTCGCGGCCCGGTACGCCATGTCCTTTGCCGCGGTGCAGAAGCACGTCGCCGTCCTGGAAAGCGCCGGGCTGGTGACCAAGCACGCGCAGGGCCGCGAGCGGATCGTCCACGCCAACCCGGAGCGGCTCGCGCGCGCGCGCAACCTGCTCGGCCAGCTGGAGGAGCTGTGGAAAGCGCGCTTCAGCCAGATCGACGCCCTGTTCACCGACACCCAGACCCCGGAGTAAGCCATGCCGATCACGTCCGTATCCTCCGATGCCAACACGCTCACGCTCACGATCGCCGGCGAGTATCCCGTGCCGGTGGAGCGGCTGTGGCAGGCGTACGCCGATCCGCGGCAGCTGGAGCGGTTCTGGGGCCCGGAGACGTACCCCGCCACCTTCACCCGGCACGACATGGAGGTTGGCGGCAACTCCCAATACTACATGACCGGCCCGGACGGGAGCACGTCGCACGGCTCGTGGTACTTCCTGGAGGTGGAGCCGGGGCGCCGCATCGTGGTGGAGGACGGCTTCGCGCACGACGACGGCCTCCCGAACGACAGTATGCCCAACATGCGGATGGTCTTCACCTTCGAAGGGACCGCCACCGGCTCGTCCGTCACGATCGTCACCACGTTCGCCAGCGTGGAGGAGATGCAGCAGATGGTGGAGATGGGGATGGATGAGGGGATGCGGTCGGCGATGGGACAGCTGGACGGCGTGCTGGCCGAACCCGCACCCGTCGCGGCGGCGCACGCCGGCTGACCGGCGCCGCGGCTCATCAGCGGAAAGAGAAGGGAAGGGCCGAGCCCCGGGATGGGGTTCGGCCCTTTTTCGTTCAGCCCGGGACGCGCCGCCGCGGCCTGGACGGAATCCGGAAGCGAGCAGACCCCGATTGATTTCCTGAGGGAGCGCACGCCGGTAACTTAAATGCACACGAGGCTTTGCGCGCGACCGAAGGATCTCTGTGCCTTGCGAGGAGCCGGCGCATGGGCTGGCTCCACGCCTTGCGAAGTAGATCCTTCGGTCGCGCCCAGGGGTGGCGCACGGGCAAGGTCTGCGCGGGCGCTCCCTCAGGAAATCAAGGATCCGGAAGCGGGCTTACGGCGCGGCGGAGCGGATCGCCGCGTCCAGGTCGGCCCAGATGTCCTCGGCATCCTCGATCCCGACGCTGAAGCGCAGCAAGGAAGGGGAGAGGTGGGCCTGGCCCGGGATCGCGGCCCTGCGTTCCATCGTCGATTCCACGGCGCCCAGGCTGGTCGCGTGGCGGACGAGCCGGACGTTCCGGCACACCGCATCGGCAGCCTCGGCCCCGCCGCGCACGTCGAACGAGATGATGGTCCCGAAGCCCTTGAGCACGCGCTTGGCGGTCTCGTGCGTCGGATGCGAGGGCAGGCCCGGGTACCGCACGCGCTCCACCAGCGGGTGCGCCTCCAGCCGCTCCGCGAGCGTCTGGGCCGTCTGCTGGGCCCGCTGCAGGCGGATGGCGAGCGTGCGCGCGCCGCGGACGGCGAGAAAGGCTTCCAGCGTGCCGGGCGTGGCGCCGTTCAGCTCGCGGGACTCCTTGAGCGCGTGCCACATCGCGTCGTCCCGCGTGGTGGCGACGCCGGCCAGCAGGTCGGAGTGGCCGCCGATGAACTTGGTGGCCGATTGCAGGGAAACCGTCGCGCCGAACTCCAGCGGCTGCTGGTTCAACGGCGTGGCGAAGGTGTTGTCCACGGCGACGATCGTCCCTGGCTTGCGCGGTGCCGCGCAGATCGCCTCCAGGTCCGCGACGGCCAGCAGCGGGTTGGACGGCGACTCCAGCCAGACCAGGTCCGCGGTGCCGCAGGCGGCGATCCAGCCGTCCGTGTCCTCCACCGCCACGCGCTGCACCGACCAGCGCCCTTTCGCGGCCCCCGCGGCGACCAGGCCCACCACCCCCTGGTAGCAGTCATCCGGCAGCACCACCACGGCGCCGGCCGAAAGCTGATCGAACACCGAGGCCATGGCGGCCATCCCCGAGGCGAACGCCACGGCCCTGCCTGCCTCCAGCCCGCCCACGACCTCCTCGAGCGCCTCCCACGTGGGCGTGCCGTCGTCGCGCGAGTAGCTGCGCCCGCTGCCGATGATGAAGTTGGATGCGGGAACCAGCGGCACGTTCAGCGGCGCGCCGGGCTCCGCCGAGCGGCCCGCCGAGACGAGCCACGATTCCGGCTTGAGTGCGGATGGGTGCTTTTCCATGTCGTTCCTCCAGACAAGGCCAGTCGGCAGGCGGAAAGCAAATGCCCCACGCCATGACTCGCCTGTGAGCCTGGTGTGGGGCCGTCCCCACGTGCGTATGGGAGAGGCGGGGTCGTCCCCGCTCTGTGCGTGTGCGGACCAACTTACGCGGATGATGGCGATCGCTCAACCCGGCGATCGGCGCGCGGCGCGACCGCGGGCGCTGGAGAACGAGGGCGGCGCCGGCCTGACGAGGCCTGCCGCCCGGCCCCAGGTTGATCGGCGCCGCGGACCCCCTATCGCCGCAGGTACTCGTCCACGTTGCCCGCGAGCACGTCCAGCGGCACGTTGCCGCCCAGCACCACGGTGTCGTTGAACGCCTTGAGGTCGTACGCGGACCCGAGGGCGGCCTGCGCCCGCTCGCGCTGCCGGTTGATCTCGCTGTGGCCCACCTTGTATCCGCACGCCTGCCCCGGCCACGAGCAGTAGCGGTCCACCTCGCTGGCCACCTCCAGCGGGTTGGACCCGTTCACCTCCACGAAGAACCGCACGCCCTGCTCGCGCGTCCACCCCTTGGCGTGCAGGCCGGTATCCACCACGAGCCGGCACGCCCGGAACGCGATGGACTGCAGGTACCCCAGCCGGCCCACGGGATCGCTCTCGTACGCGCCCAGCTCGTCGGCCAGCTGCTCGGCGTAGAGCGCCCACCCCTCGGAGTACGCGTTGAACGACAGCATCTGGCGCACCAGCGGCATGTCGTGCGTGTACTCGCCCTGCCAGATGTGGCCGGGGATCGCCTCGTGAAAGGCCAGGTCCGCCAGGCTGTACCGGCTGTGCAGGTCCGTGGTGCGCAGGTTGAGCCAGAACCGGCCGGGGATGCTGCCGTCCACGGACCCGGCGCCGCCGTACGCCGCCGGCGCGCCCGGCTCCTCCTCGGGCGGCAGGCGCTTCACCTCCATGTTCGGGTTCACGACCGTGTTGAACGCCCGCGGCATCTGCGCGCGGATCCACGCCAGCCGGTCGTCGATGAACGCCATGATCTCGGCGCGCCCGGGGTCGCCCTCGGCGAACTGGTAGCGCGGATCCTTGGCCAGGGCGTTCATCCGCTCGCCCACCGTGCCCTGCGTGTATCCCACCTCCTTCAGGATCCCGTCCATGCGCGCATGCAGCCGCGCCAGCCCGCTCCGGCCCAGCTCGTGGACCTCGTCCGGGGACATCGACGTGGTGGTGGACGCCTTGAGCGCCCACCGGTAGAACGCCTCGCCGTGCGGCCGCGCCGAGATCCCCGGTTCGTTCGTCGCGATGGCGCGCTGTGCCTCCAACTCGCGGAGCTGGCGGTCGAGCGCCGGCGCGACCTCCTGCGCGGCGATCCGGCGCGCGCGCCCGGCCCAGTCTCCCGGAATGCTCCGCGACCGCCGCTCCAGCGACTCCACGAGCATCCCACCGTCGCGCGCGCTCTGCGCGGACAGGCGCATCTGCGGCAGCGCCTTGTCCAGCAGAAAAGCCGGCGGAACCAGGCCGACGCCGCGCGCCTCCCGCATCCGCTCCAGCTCGCCGTCCAGCTGCCGCGCGTACGACTGCAGACGCGCGAGGTACGCCTCGGCGTCGGCGGCGTTCTCGACGCGGTGGTCGCTGTCCAGGAAGCGGGGGATGTCCAGGTACGCGCCGACGTTCTGGATGACGACGTACGGCGTGTTGCGCCAGCCGCCCACGGTGATGTCGCCGTAGGGGAGCGCGAAGCCCTCCAGCGCCGTCGTGTAGGCGCTGCGGACCACTTCCACGCTGGTCCGCACGGGGTGCGTCAGCCGGCCGGTGTCGACGGCCGCGAGCGCGCCCAGGTCCGCGCGCAGCTGCTGCGCGATGCGCTCCTGCCCCGCCGCCGAGCGATCCACGAGCTGGGACCGCAGCCCGGCCCGCGCGCCCACGTCCAGGCCCAGCGAGGTCGCCTGGTCGGGGAACAGGTGCAGGAGGTCGTTGCCGATGCGGTCCAGGAGCATGATGGCGTTCCGGTCGGCGTCCGTGGGCGTGCCTGGCGGCATCGTACCTGAGTGCGGCGTGCGGGCGGCGCCGCATGCCGAGACGAGCGGCAGCGCGGCGATGGATGCGAGGGCGGCCAGCATCTCCCTGCGCGTGAGGAGTCCGTGGGTCGGGACGTTCGACATCATCGTGGGCTCGGTTCCAGGCGTAGGGGTGACACTGCGCGGACTCGCTCGGCGCGGCCGCCACCGATCAGCCTATGTACGCCGCCAGGTGCTCGCCCGTCAACGTGGGCCGCGCCACGACCAACTCGGCGGCGTGCCCTCGAAGACGCCCCGACCGCCATCTCGTCAGGTGTCCGCCGGGGACGGGTGTTTCGATCTCAGCTCCCTCAGCGAAAAGCTGTAGGACCGCTGCGTAAGGCCCACGAACGTAAAGACGACCTTCCGCAGGGATTCGCATGCAGTGAATGCCCCGCTGGGCGACCTGGCGAAGTACCGGAGAGAAACATTACGCCCAACCGCGACTGCATGGGGATCTTCGATGTCCACGGCGCAGTTCGCCATGAAGTAAGCTTCGACGACAGCCTCGCCAGGCTGGAGCCAGTACATCAGGTACTGAGGTTCCGACACGAAGGCTTCCGGACGCTCGGGCTGCTCCACCCTTGCCTGGCACGCCATCCTCTGCATTCGGATTGCTCCTGATATCGTCGGTAAGGTCCAGCGGTCGCGTGCGTCGAGCGACTGGGCAGCCGGCGAACGCCACGGTGCTCGCCGGCCACGCGTTCATCCCGCGCGCCGCACGCCGCGCCACCGGCTGGCGTACGGCAGCG
>DATING010000591.1:0-2347 GCA_035474555.1 Longimicrobium sp.
GCCCGCGCTGCTGGAGCTGCCGGCGGATCGTCCGCGCCCCGCCGTGCAGAGCTACCGCGGCGCGCACGAGGCGATGGAGCTCGGCGAGGGGCTGCTGGAGCGGCTGGAGGCGCTGGGTCGGCGCGAGGGCGCCACGCTGTACATGGTGCTGCTGTCCGCCTTCCAGGTGCTGCTCGGCAAGTACGCCGGTACCGACGACGTCGTCGTCGGCAGCCCCATCGCGGGGCGCACGCGGGCGGAGACGGAGCCGTTGATCGGCTTCTTCGTGAACACGCTCGTGCTGCGGACGGAGCTGGGCGGCGATCCCACCTTCCGCGAGGTGGTGGCGCGGGTGCGGACGGCTACGCTGGCCGCGTACGAGCACCAGGACGTGCCCTTCGAGCGGCTGGTGGCGGAGCTCGCGCCGGAGCGCAGCCTGAGCCACGCGCCGCTCTTCCAGGTGGCGTTCGCGCTCTGGAACACCGGCGACGCGGTGGAGCCGCTCCCCGGCCTCGCGGTCCGGGAGATGGAGCCGGGGCTGGACACGGCCAAGTTCGACCTGTCGCTCGGCCTGGCGCGGGACGCCCGCGGCATGCGCGGCGAGCTGGGGTACAGCACGGACCTCTTCGACCGCGCCACCATCGCGCGCATGCTGGGGCACCTGGCGCGCGTGCTGGAGCAGGTGGCGGCGGATGCGGATCAGCCCCTCTCCCGCCTGGTGCTGCTGGACGACGCCGAGCGGGCGGTGGTGGTGGATGAATGGAACCGCACGGACGCCGCGTACCCGGCGGACCGCTGCGTCCACGCCCTCTTCCAGGCGCAGGCGGCGCGGACGCCGGATGCGGCCGCCGTCACCGCGGCGGGCCGCGTGCTCTCGTACGCGGAGCTGAACGCGCAGGCGAATCGCATCGCCCGCCACTTGGTCCGGCTGGGCGTGGGGCCGGAGACCCGCGTGGGCCTGTGCCTCGAGCGCGGGGTGGAGATGGTCGCCGCCCTTCTGGGCGTCCTCAAGGCGGGGGGCGCGTACGTGCCCCTGGACCCGGACTACCCGGCGGAGCGCCTGGCCTTCATGCTGGCCGATTCCGGCGCGGCGGTGCTGGTGACGGAGGCCGGCCTGCGGGACCGGCTGCCGGCCCCCGCGGGGATGCAGGTGGTGACGCTGGAAGACGCGCGCGCCGCCCTTGCCGCGGAGGGCACGGCGGACCTCGACGGCGGGGCGCAGCCGGGGAACCTGGCGTACGTGATCTACACCTCCGGCTCCACGGGCCGGCCCAAGGCGGTGGGCGTGCCGCACGGCGCGCTGGCCAACCACATGGCGTGGATGCAGGACGCCTATCCGCTCGCGGCGGACGACCGCGTGCTGCAAAAGACGCCGCTGACCTTCGACGCCTCGGTGTGGGAGTTCTACGCGCCCCTGCTCGCCGGCGCCACGCTGGTGATGGCCGGGCCGGAGGCGCACCGCGATCCCGCCGAGCTGCTGCGGAACCTCGCGGACGAGCGGATCACCATCCTGCAGGGGGTCCCGGCCTACCTGGGCGCGGTGCTGGACGCGGGCGGGACGGAGCACGTGCGCTCGCTGCGCCGGCTGTTCAGCGGGGGCGAGGCACTGCCGGCGGAGCTGGCGGAACGGGCGGCGCGGGCGTTCGGGGCGCAGGTGGTGAACCTGTACGGTCCCACGGAGACCTGCATCGACGCCACCTCGCACGTGTTCGTCGCGGGCGCGGCGGGCGGGCAGGTGCCCATCGGCCGGCCGGTGGCCAACACGCGCGCCTACGTGCTGGACGCGGGGCTCGCCCCCGTCCCCGCCGGCATCCCCGGCGAATTGTACATCGGCGGCGCGCAGGTGACGCGCGGCTACCTGGGCCGGCCGGGGCTCACGGCAGAGCGCTTCGTCCCCGACCCGTTCGCGTCCGTGGCCGGCGCGCGGCTGTACCGCACGGGGGACCGGGTGCGGTGGCTGGCGGATGGCACCCTGGCGTATCTGGGCCGCCTGGACGAGCAGGTGAAGGTGCGCGGGTTCCGCATCGAGACGGGGGAGATCGAGGCGGTGCTGCGCCGCGCCGGCGCGGCGGAGTGCGCCGTCGTGGCACGCGACGGCGAGGGCGGCACGCGGCTGGTTGCGTACGTCACGGGGAACGTGGAGGCGGATGCGCTGCGCGCGGCCCTGCGCCGCAGCCTGCCGGAGTACATGGTGCCGGCCGCGTTCGTCGCGATGGACGTGCTCCCGCTCACGCCCAACGGCAAGCTGGACCGCAAGGCCCTGCCCGCGCCGGAGTTCGGGGCGGCGGACGCGTACGTGGCGCCGCGGACGGTGACCGAGGAGGTGCTGGCCGGCATCATCTCGGAGCTGCTGCGGGTGGACCGCGTG
>DATING010000592.1:0-4875 GCA_035474555.1 Longimicrobium sp.
CGTCGATGAGCTCGCGCGAGGCGGCCGTCGTGGTGCTCGTCCACGTCACCGAGTCCACCGTGGCGCCCGTGCCGTCGCGCAGGGCCAGCCAGTCGGTGCTGTTGCCCAGGTTCAGCGTGGAGGTGCCCGCGTACACGTAGCGCAGCGTGACGCCGCCGTTGGTGGCGGTGCTGCTGTCGCGGCCCAGCACGGCGAAGCCGCCGGCGGCGATCACGACGCTCTGCGAGATCACGTGCGCCGCGTCGCCCTGCGAGGCGATGGTCCACCCCTGCAGGTTGACGGCGCTGGTGCCGCGGTTGTGCACCTCGAACCACTCGCCGTTGGCGTCCAGCACGGCGCGGGGGTCCGCCAGGACCTCGTTGATCACCACGTCGCCGGTGGTGGCGGGCGGCGGCGGGGGCGGCGGGGTGGTGCCGCTGCCGTTGTTGGCCGCGCCCGGCGTGCCCTTGTCGCCCAGGCCGTACACGGCGGTCTGCGTGGACCAGTTGGTCCCGCTCATCACCAGGTTGTCGGCCGCGGGGTCGATGACGCCGCGCGACGCGCCGTTGGGCGGCGACACGGTGCCCCAGGACACGGAGTCCAGGGTGGCGCCGTCCGGGTTGCGCAGGGCAAGCCAGTCGGTGGCGCTGTTGTTCAGGTTGAACGTCTGGTGCGCGTACGAGTAGTTCGCCGTGACGCCGCCGTTGACGGCGGCATCACCGTTGCGCGCGAGCACGGCATAGCCGCCCGCGGGCACCACGACGCTCTGGTTAATGACGTGGACCGCGTCGTTGTTGGACCCGATGCGGTAGTTCTGCAGGTCGATGGGCGCGGTGCCCGTGTTGTGCACTTCGAACCACTCACCCAGTTCATCGGCCACACCGGCCGGATTGGGCATGATCTCGTTGATCACCAGCGTGGGGCCGGCAGCCGCCTGGATGTCCAGGCGGGCGCCCGCTTTTGCGGCCGTGGGCTGTTCGCTCGTACATGCGGCGAGCGCCAAAGCCAGTACGGACGCGCTTGCGGCGCGCAGCGTGAGATGACTCATGGAGGATGGTCCGGGAAAAGGAAGCGCCCCCGGGTGCCAGAGGGGCGCAAAGACTGCGGTGACAGCCCTTTAACTTACCTTAACCGCCACCGGAGCGCAATCCCGGCGTGTAACACATTGCTCCACGGGAATGTAGCAGAATGCGCTCCGGAAGGGCCCATCCGTTCAGGTCTCAACGGCCACGGTGCGCACGCCGGCCAGGTTGCCGCGCCCGTCGCCGCCCACCACGTAGCACTGCACCTCGATGCGCCCCACGCGGTACACGGTCGTCCAGCGCAGTTCGTGGCGCAGCGTCTCGCGCAGCCGCTCGTAGCGGGGGCGGATGGCCTGCGCCTCGGCGTCGTACGGGTCGCTGGTCTCCGCGTGGCGAAGGAAGAACTCGTCCAGGTCCCGCTCCTCCAGCGGCGCCCCCGGCTCCGCGCCGACGAGGCGCGCGAACGCCTCGATCCCCGGCGGGCGGTCGCCCGCGCCGGGGAGAAAGAAGAGCTCGAAGGGACGGTCGGACTCGCTGCTGTACGTGAGCCCTTCCGCCTCGCGCTCCAGCCGCTCTCGCAGCACGGGATCGAACTCGCTGGATGGATCAGTCATTCGCGTGAAGCCGTCTTCCGAGAACATTGTGGATTGATCCGCCTGCGTCCTGTATATTGTATACAGATCACCGGGGAGCCGTTCCTGCCCGGGTGCTGCTCACGGGACGCCGCGTGGAAGATCCTCATCATCCATCCCATGGAAAGCAACCCCCGTACCGGCCGCGACGCGCGTCCTGGCGCGCCCTCCATCATCGCCGGGCCGGCTGGCTCGTCGTGCGGGAGCCGGGAGATCGCGATGGGGCCGGGCTCCCGGGTGGTGGATGCGGGCGGCTTCCGGGTGATCCGCAGCCGGCTGCCAGCGGGGTTCCGCATCCCGGAGCACACGCACGACCGGCCCAACCTGGCGTACACGATCACCGGCGGCGTGCGCGAGACCTTTGGGCGGAAGGAAGTGCGGTGCCGGCCGGGGAACGTGCTGGTCAAGCCTGCCGGCGCGCCGCACGCGGACTGGTTCGACGACCGCGAGACGATCACGCTGCAGCTGGAGTGGCAGCCGGACGCCGCCCCGCGCGCCGGGACCGCGCTGGACCAGGTGCTCTTGTTGGAGGCGGGGGAGATCAGCGCGCTCGCGGCCCGGCTGTACGCCGAGCTCCACGCGGAGGACGACGCGACGCCGATGATCGCGGAGGGGCTCGCGCTGGAGATCGTGGGGCGCATCCTCCGCAGCCGCGCGCCCGCCCGCGAAAACGGCGTGCCGCGATGGTTGTCGCGCGTGCGGGACCGGCTGCACGATGAGCCGGGCGCCGGCGTCGCCATCCGGGAGCTGGCCGTGGAGGCGGGCGTGCGCGCGGACCACCTGGGCCGCCGCTTTCGCGAGGTATACGGGATGACGGTGGGGACGTATCTCCGGCAGATCCGCCTGGAGCGCGCTGCGGACGAACTCCTCGACCCGGGCCAGCGGCTCTCTGAAATCGCGCTCCGCGCCGGGTTCGCGGACCAGGCGCACTTCACGCGCGAGTTCAAGCGCGCGTTCGGCGTGCCGCCCGGCGCGTACCGGCGGGCGACCGCGGTCTCGGCGGGCCGCGCGGCATCGCCGGAGTGACCGGAAGAGCGTGCACCGGGTCGGATGGAGCGCCTCCCCGATTGCTTTCCTGAGTCACTCGGCGCTGGCGCGCACCCCTGACGGATGAAAGTGCTGTTCAACCTCCCCCAGGGGTTTTTGGGGGAGGTGCGAGCCTAAGCGAGCGGAGGGGGCGTCCGCGCGGGGCTGGCTCAACTCGGCAGAACCTCCGGCAGCACGGGTGAGAAATGACTAGCCGCGGCCGCGCGCCGTGAGCTGGCGGATGACGTCGATGGCCGCGTCCACCTCGGCCGTCGTGTTGTAGTAGTGGGGTGAGAGGCGGACGGCGGATTCCACGCCCCGCGGGCCGAAGTCATGGATCGCGAACTCCCGGAGCGTGGCGACGGCGTTGATGCGCGCCGCCGCGAGCGCGGCCATGATCTCCCGGCCCGTCCATCCCTCCACGGCGGCGGTCACGATGGCGCACGGGTTGGTGCCGCGATCCAGCACCCGCACCCCATCCACCGCCTCCAACCCGTCCCGCAGCCGCGCCCCGAGAGCGATGGCGCGCGCGCCGGACCGCGCGACGTCCTGGCGCAGGGCGTAGTCCACGGCGGCGCCCATCCCCAGCACCAGCGCGTACGGAAACTCCCAGTCCTCGTACCGCTTTGCCGTCGCGTCGACCTGGAACTCGCCGGGAGCCGTCCAGCGCGCGCCGCGCATGTCCACGAAGAGCGGATAGTCGCCGCGTTCCATCGCCCGGTCGGACGCGTACAGGAATCCGATGCCGCGCGGGCCCCGAAGGAACTTGCGCGCCGTCCCCACCAGGTAGTCGCACCGGAGGGCCGCGACGTCAATGGGGACCTGCCCCGCCGCCTGCACCGCATCCACGATGAAGGGCACCCCGGCCGCCTCGCACACCTCGCCCACGCCCGCCACGTCCTGCACGAGCCCGGAGTGCGTGGGGATCCAGGAGACGGCCACCAGTCGCACCGGCAGGGTCCGGAGTGCCTCGCGCACCGATGCCGGGTCGATGCCGCCCTCCGGCAGCTCCGCCGCGTGGACGATCCGCACGCCCAGGCGCTGGGCCAGCGCCAGGTACTGGATCTGGTTGGACGTGTAGTCGGACCGGCTGGTGACGATCACGTCGCCGCGCTCCAGGTCGAACGCGGTGAGCGCCTGGATGAAGCCCGCCGTCCCGTTCCCCACCACCGCCACGTTGCGCGGCTGCGCGCCGATCAGCCCGGCGATGCTCCCGTACACCGCCTGGATGCGGTCCGCGGCCGCGTCCGCCGCCTCGTATCCGCCGATCTCCGCCTCCAGTTGGAGGTGCTGCACCGTCGCGTCCAGCACGGCGCGCGGCGGGAGCGCCGAGCCCGCGTTGTTCAGGTGGTTGCGGTGCGCGCATCCCGGCGTGTCCTGCCGCCACTGCGCCACGCGGTCGTCCATCCCCACGGCGTCCACCGTCCCGGCCGTCCCCGCGCCGCTCACGAGGGGGCCGGGAGGTACGCCACGGCCTCAATCTCCACGCGGGCATCCAGCGGCAGCCCGGCGACCGCGACGGTGGACCGCGCGGGGGGGACTGGGCCCAGGTGCGCCGCGTAGGCCGCGTTCATCTCGGCGAAATCCGCCATGTCGCGCAGGAATACCGTGGTCTTGACCACCGCGTCCCAGCTGGCGCCCATGCTCCGGAGGACGGCGTCCAGGTTCTTGAGCACCTGCACCGTCTGCTCGCCCACCGACCCCACGAGCAGCTTGCCCGTGGACGTATCCACCGGCGTCTGGCCGGAGAGATAGATGAACGGGCCGGCGCGCACCGCGGGCGAGTACGGCCCGAGCGGCTTGGGGATGCCGGAAACGGGGCCGTCCGCCTGGCCGGGCGGGGAGTCGACGGGAATCTGCATGCATCCACTCCGTGTTGCGTGTCGTGTCCGCCGGCGCAGCGCCCGCGGACGGCGGCTTCGTTGATGGGGAGAACCTAGCGGAAAAACGCGGGATCGTCTTGAACGGTTTCGTGGTGTTTTGAACGAGAGCAGGATTTCGTGCCGCGCACGGTTCCGATCGGCTCCCGATGCGGACTCCTCGAATCACCCCGGATCCGGAACGGCGCAGCCGATCTCCGGAGTTCGACCTTTCGCCATTCTGGGTCGAAGCCGTTCCACGACGCAAACGGCGGGCTGGTCCGTCCGGCGCACGACCGTCCAGCTACGGCCGGCTTCTACGGATCGCGATCAGGTGGATCTGTACCTGGACGGATT
>DATING010000593.1:0-7484 GCA_035474555.1 Longimicrobium sp.
CCTCGTGGACTGGTGCCGGGCGGAGGGGCTGCAGGTGCTGCCCAAGCAGGCGTGGACGGACGTGGCGCGCTTTACCACCAACGGCATCCCCGCCGTCAACTTTGGGCCGGGAGAGACGTCGCAGGCGCACCAGGCCAACGAGTGGGCCAGCATCGACTCGCTGGAGCACTGCTACGGCGCCCTGCGCCGCTGGTTCGCGTTCGGTCGATGAACCCCGTGCTGGACGGCATCGCGCCGTCGATCATCCGCGCCATCAACGCCCGCAAGCGCCCCGGCGACATCGACCTGGGCCTGGGCGAGCCCACGCTCCGGCCGGACCCGCGCCCCTTCGACGCGGCCACGGCGTGGGTGCGCACTCACGGGCTGCCCTACACCGCCAACGCCGGCATGGCGGAGCTGCGGGCGCGCGTCGCCGCCTACGTCGGCATGCCGGGCCAGGGCGCGGCGGAGAACGTCGTGCTCACCGTCGGCTCCGAGGAGGCGCTGTACCTGGCGCTCAAGGCCGCGATCGACCCGGCGCTCGACGAGGTGCTGATCGTGGAGCCGTGCTACCTGGCGTATCCCAAGCTGTGCGCGCTGGAGGGCATCCGGCACCGCATGGTCGCGCTCGACCCGGCGGACGACTTTCGCCCCTCCGCCGCGCGGGTGCTGGACGCGCTGGGGCAGGACACGCGGATGATCGTCCTCAACTCGCCCAACAACCCCACCGGCCGCGTGTGGCCGGAACGCGAGCTGCGGGCGCTGGCGGACGGCCTGGCCGCGCGTCCCGGCCAGCCCGTCCGCGTGCTGTCGGACGAGGTGTACCGCGAGCTGTACTTCACCGCGGACGCGCCCGTCTCCATCGGCGCGCTGTGGCCGCACGCGCTGGTGGCCGGCTCGCTCTCCAAGAGCAACGCGCTCACGGGCCTGCGGCTCGGCTGGCTGGTGGGGGACGCGAAGACGGTCGCCGCCGCCACCAAGGTGCACCAGCTCGTGAACACCGCCGCGAGCACCTTCAGCCAGGCGGTGGCGATGGAGATCTTCGCCGACGGTGCCACCCTCGCCGCGCACCGCCCGCACTACGCGGAGCGCCGCGCCCTGCTGGAGGGGCTGATGCGCGGGCACGGGCTGCGCTGGGCCCCCATCGAGGGCGCCTTCTACTGCATGGTGCGCCTCCCCGAGCACCTCGCCGGCGACTCGCTGGCCGCCGCGGAGATCCTGCTGGAGCGCCACCGCGTGCTCGCCACCCCCGGCGTGGCGTTCGGCGACAGCGGCGAGGGGTGGATGCGCCTCTCGTGGGTCGCCCAGCCGGACGACCTGCGCGCCGGCATCGAGCGCATCGCGCAGTTCTTCCAGCCGGCCTGATCCCGGGACGGCGATCGAGCCCTCGCGGAGGGGGCCCTCCCGATCGGCTCAGTCATTAACATTTTGCGACAAAAATGTTGACTTCGCGGCGAATCGCGAGCATCGTGGCAGTGCAGGTGCGCCTGCCGATCGTCACCGCGTGGTCCACGCCGCGAAGGCCGCGGCTCCCTCCGTTGAGGAACCGCGAGCGGCATCCCGGCCCGGGATGGCCACGCTTCCCGCAGCCAGGAGTGTCGCATGACCCATCCTGCCGAGAACATCCGCACCGTCCCGCGGCGCAGCCGGCTCCACCGGGCGCTGGCGCTGGCCCTGTTCGCGGGAGCGACGGCCGCCGGGGCGTGCATGGACTCCGGGCCCGCGGGCCCGGAGTCCGCCGCGCCGGACAGGCCGTCGCTGGCGCTGAACCCCGCGTGCGACCCGGGCCTGGGAGGGCAGACGCACGCGGACTCGGTCTTGGCGCCCGAGACGTGGAGCCGCACGGATAATCCGCACCGGGTCGACGAGGTCATCTACATCCACGGCGCGGGCATCCTGACGCTGCAGCCTGGGGTGCAGGTCTGCTTCGGGACGGGCGCGGCGCTGGCCGCCCTCGGCGGCGGGTACCTGGTGGCGAACGGCCTGGACACCGCGCGCATCGTGCTTACGGCGGTTGACCCGGACAGCGGATGGTGGGGCGTGCACATGGCCGGCAACCCCACCACCGGCAGCTCGCTGCGAAACGTGCGGCTGGAGCACACCCGCACGGTGTACTCGCTGTCGACGAACGATTTTCACGCGGCGGTACTCGACAGCGTCGTGTTCCGGCAGGTCGAGCACGGGCTGCACCTGTGGGGCCGCGGGACCAGCTTCCGCCGCTCGCGCATGGATACAGTGACCAGCCCCGCGGTCCCGGCGGTGGCCCTGGGGAACCTCGTCACCTTTGAGAAGAACACCATCCGCGGCGCGGCGGGCGTGGGGGTGGCTGTGCTGGGCACCAGCGGCGTCTCGCTCCTGGGCGGACGCATCGAGGGGAGCGGGGGCGTAGGGCTGCGGGCGACGGCCATCGCCGGGCCCGGGTTCACGGCCACGCAGCCGGTGCGCGTGGTAGGCGGGGCAAGCTACCCCGCCGAGCTGTCGATGGGCGCTTTCTCCAGGCTCTATACGCAGGTCTCCCACCAGGACAGCCTGCTGGGCAACGCGCGCGACACCCTGATGGTGGCCGGTGGCGCCCTGACCTGGCTGGGGATCGCCAGCAGCAAGATCCCCTGGCGCGTCACGAGCAACATCGTCGTGACGGGATGGGGCGGTCTGAACGCGCTGCCGGGGGCCGTACTCGTCTTCGACCAGCAGGTCCAGCTCATCGCGCGCGATGGCGGGCGCATCGTGGCCCGTGGAACGAAGACAGCCCCGGTGCTCTTCACGGGCGCATCGGCGCCTTCCTGGTACGGGATCTTGCTGGAAGGGGCGCCGGCAATCGGCAGCTACCTCACCAACGTCCGCATCGAGAACGTGCGCGATGGGTGGGCCGTACAGGCGGGAGACCTGCACACCCTGGTCGTCGACAGCGCCGTCTTCAGGCAGGTCGGGGCCGCGGTCTGGCTGATCTCGCCCAACTCACGAATCAGTCGCACCCGCGTGGACACCACGACCACGGGGCTCGCCGCCATCGGGCTGTGGGGAGACAACCAGGTCCTGGAGAGCACCCGGGTACGCGCGTCCGGCGGTGTGGGGATCGCGATCGACGAGAGCACTTCCAGCATCACGTCCTGCGAAGTGCTGGAGAGCGCCGGGGACGGGATATTGGTGTGGAACGCGCCCGTGCACAACTGCAACCTTGTCGGCAACCAGGGTTCCGGGATCCTCTCGATGGGAGCTGTGATCAGCGCGGAAAGCAACTGGTGGGGAGACGCGGCTGGACCCAACGGACCCAATGGTGATGGCGTCCAGGGGGGCGTGTACTACACTCCCTGGCGCACCACCCCATACGTGCTGCCCTACGTCCCCTGAACAGGGCGCGGCCTCCCAGCGATGGGGTCGCCAAATCACCATGTGATGCCATTGCCGAATACCCGAATCCGAACAACCATCAAGGGTGCAGAGGTGCAGGGAAAAGCCAGAGGAACAGAGGAATCGAAGAGTTCTCTGTTCCTCTCTTTCATCCTCTGTTCCCCTGTACTCCAATGCTTCTCAGGATCTGGTATGAGTTCACTGTGCGTGGTTTTGGCGGATGATGGGGAACCGCGCGCTTTTTTCGGGGATATCAGCGCGAGATTGAAGATTCCACCGCTGATCTTCCGAGAGACACGCTGATGGCGATACGAATCGGGCAGGGCGGCCCGCCGAACCCCGTGCGCGACCACTTGGCGGAGGTGCGCCGCGCGCTCATGCGGCTGCACAAGACGCTCATCGACAGCGAGCGCCCGCGCTTCGAGGCGCACCGCGGCGGCGCCGTGACCAACACCCAGCTGCTGGGTGCGCTGCTGGAGGACCCGTACTTCCAGTGGCTGCGGCCGTTCTCACAGCTGATGGCGGCCATGGACGAGTCGCTGTTCGGCGACGAGCCGGTGACGCTGGAGAGCGCCCGCGGCTTCGTGGAGCAGGCACACGCGCTGGTGGCCGTGCCGGACGGGAACGTGCCTCCGGACGATGCCAGTCCGTACGAGCGGGCGCGGCAGCGCGACGCGACCGTACTCTTTGCCCACACGGAGCTCACCCGCCGCGTGGCCGCCGCCCTGCTGGCGTACCAGGACCTCCCGGCCTAGCCCGCGCGCCGCCATGTCCCTGTCCGATGTCACCGATCCGCGCGCGGTGGATCTGGCCCTGGCGGAATTCGACCGCCTGGACCGGGATGCGTTCCTGAAGAAGTACAAGTTTGGGCGGTCGCGCGCGTACTACGTGGTGCACGAAGGCCGCCTGTACGACTCCAAGGCGATCCTCGCGGCGGCCCACGGCTACCAATTCCCCGATCGGGGGCCGCTCCGGGCGGCGCAGTTCAACGGCGGCGAGGCGAGCACCGCGCCCCGGCTGCGTTCGCTCGGCTTCTACGTCACGGGCGGGTCCGCCGGGAGCGACGCCCGCACCTCGCCGGAGACGCGGCGGTACTGGGCGCTCCTCGCCAACCCGGCCACGTATGACGTCGAAGCGGCGCTGGCCGCGGGCACGGTGGAATCCTGGTCGTCCAAGGACCGGCCCATCCGCTCCGGCGACGGCGTGATCCTGTGGCGCAGCCGCGGCCGCGACGGCCGGCGCGGCATCGTCGCCATCGGCGAGGTCACCGGCGACGCGTTCGTCAGCTCCGACGAGGACGATCCGTTCTGGATGGACCGCGAGGCCGCGGTGGCCGAGGAGGCGCGTGTCCCCGTCCGCTTCTACCCGGCCCCGGGCCTTCCCCAGTGGATCGATGGGCCGAACGCCGAGCTGCTCGAGTCGCTGCGCGTGGCCCGCGCCCGGGGCGGCACCGTCTTCCAGGTCTCGCCCGAGGAATGGGCGCGGATCTCCGAGGTGGCGGGGGTGCGAACCGAGCTGCTGGACGAGGTCGACGAGGTCGCGAGCCCGCTGCGCTGGGGCGGCGGGCAGGGCCGGGGGCTGGGTGCCGCCGAGCGGCGCGCGGTGGAGCTTCGCGCCATGGAGCTCGCGATCGCACACTACGCCCAGCGGTGGGAGACCGTGGACGACGTCGCCAGCACGCGATCGTACGACCTGGAGTGCCGATCGGGCGACCGGTACCTGCGCGTGGAGGTGAAGGGCACCACCGGCCGGGGCGACTCGGTGCTCCTGACCGCCAACGAGGTCACCCATGCGGGTGCCCAGGCACCGCACGTCGCCCTCTTCGTCGTCAGCGGCATCCAGCTGCGGCGGGAGCCCGGATCGGATCCCGTGGCGTCCGGCGGCTCCGTGCGCATCTTCGAGCCGTGGGAGGTGGACGCGTGCACGCTGCGCCCCGTGGCCTACGAGTGCGGGCTCCCGGCCCGCTGACGGCACGGGAGGGCGCACCGCGGCGGCGCCATCCCCAACATGCAGCCGGCCTGACCGGATTCCGGAGGAGCGGATGGACACGGACGACTACGGGTTTCCCATCGACGGGACGGCGTACCGGATGGTGCGCGCATGGAGCGGCGCAGGCGAATTCGCCGTGCCGCACTGGTACCTCGCGCACGCGCGGGATCTGGACGACCACCTCCACCTGCTGGGCCAGGCGACGGACCCGCGCAGCCCGTATCCGCCGGAGCAGTACGTGGAAATCGCCCGCACCTGGATCGCCGAGAACCTCGGTCCTCCGCCGCCGGACCCGCCGCCGGCGTGAGGACGTCGCCCGCTCCGCGCGCCGGTGCACGAGGGCGGCCGTGCAATCCGCGCCAGGTGGGCGTCGTGAAGCTCCCGCCGCGACTTCCGTCGCTCGGGGCAGGGGCTCGATGGGGAGCGCGATCCGCATCCATCCCATTCCCAGGCAGTTAGGCGGCCGTTAAGATTTTAGCACATGCGCGCACTTTCCCGCCGCGGCGGTGTACATCGCCTGCCGACATCACCCGGAAACACTCCAGAAAAGCCGTTGCAATGAAGCCGATTCGTACGCTGCTGTTCGCGGGGCTCGCGCTGGCGGGTGCCGCGCCGGCGCTCCAGGCCCAGGCCATGGATACCGCGCAGGCCAACTGGCACCTGCTGGACCCCACCGCCGACCGCGTCCCGGGCATCGGGGCCGAGCGCGCCTACCGCGAGCTGCTGGCGGGGATGCAGCCGCGCGACACGGTGATCGTCGCCATCATCGACAGCGGGGTCGAGATCGACCACCCGGACCTGGCCGGCGTCGTCTGGACCAACCGGCGCGAGGTCGCCGGCAACGGCCGCGACGACGACAACAACGGGTACGTGGACGACGTGCACGGCTGGGACTTCCTGGGCGGCCGCGACGGACGCGACATCAGCTACGACACGTACGAGGTCACGCGCCTGTACGCGGCCTGCCGCGGCGGGGCCACGGAAGCGGGCGGCAGCCCCTGCGCCGACATCCGCCGCGACTTCGAGGCGCGCCGGTCCGAGCTGGCCGAGCAGGGCGCCTTCGTGCAGCAGCTGATGGGGCTGGTGGAGACCCTGCGCCGGGCCATGCCGGGCCAGGAGATCACCGAGGCCTCGCTGCGCGCGCTGCAGAGCACCGACCCGCAGGTGACCGTGGCGCGCAGCCAGATCAGCCGCCTGCTGGCCGCCGGCTTCTCCGTGGCGGACGTGGAGGAGCAGGCCACGGCCATGAAGGAGCAGCTGGACTTCAGCCTGAACCCCGACTTCGACCCGCGCCCCGTGATCGGCGACAACTACGCCAACACGGCCGAGCGCGGCTACGGCAACGGCGAGGTCGAGGGCCCCGACGCCGACCACGGCACGCACGTGGCGGGCATCGTGGCCGCCATGCGCAACAGCGTGGGCGTGAGCGGCGTGGCGGGCAACGTGCGCATCATGACCCTGCGCGCGGTGCCGGACGGCGACGAGCGCGACAAGGACGTGGCCAACGCCATCCGCTACGCCGTGGACAACGGCGCCCGCGTGGTGAACATGAGCTTTGGCAAGAGCCACTCGCCGCAGAAGAGCCTGGTGGACGAGGCCGTGCGCTACGCCGAGAGCAAGGGGGTGCTGCTGGTGCACGCCGCGGGCAACGACGGCGCGGACCTGAACACCGAGGGCAACTTCCCCAACAAGGACTACATCGGGGGCGGCCGCGCCACCAACTGGATCGAGGTGGGTGCGTCGGGGTGGCAGGGGCCGGACCAGCTGGCGGCGGACTTCAGCAACTACGGACGCGGCAAGGTGGACGTGTTCGCGCCGGGCGTGGCGATCCTTTCCACGGTCACCGACCAGAAGTACGAGCGCATCGACGGCACCAGCATGGCCGCCCCGGTGGTCACGGGCGTGGCGGCGACGCTGCTCTCGTACTTCCCGGAGCTTACGGCGGTGCAGGTGCGCGAGATCATCCTGGCCAGCGCCACGCGCTACACGGACCAGCAAGTGACGATCCCCGGCGGCCGCCAGCGCGTGCCGTTCGGACAGCTGTCGGACACCGGCGGTGTGGTGAACCTGTACAACGCGGTGCAGATGGCGCAGCAGCGGGTGCGGCGGTAACCCCGGGACGGCAGGGAATAGGGAATAGGGAATAGGGAATAGCCTGCAACTGC
>DATING010000594.1:0-2931 GCA_035474555.1 Longimicrobium sp.
CCCCGGAGGCGAGGCCCGAACCCCTGGCGCAGCTGCGGCCCGGCATCTGGTACGTGGACCTGGACCGCGTGACGACGGCGCAGTTCCGGAACGCGCTCCCGGAGCTGGAGCGCGCGGCGGGACTCGTCTTCGACCTGCGCGGCTACCCGGACGACTTCAAAGCGATGATGTTCTTCCCGCACCTGCTGCGGGAGCCGGGGACGAGCGCGCAGTGGCACATTCCCGTGGCCACGCGCCCGGACCGCGCGGACGTCCGCTTTCATCACGCCCCCGGATGGCCGCTGGCGCCCGCGGCGCCGTACCTGGCCGCGCCGCGCGTGTTCATCACCGACGGGCGCGCCATCAGCTACGCGGAATCGATCCTGGGGATCGTGGAGGCGTACCGCCTGGGCGAGATCGTGGGGGGCACCACGGCGGGGACCAACGGCAACGTGAATCCGTTCGAGCTCCCCGGCGGCTACACCGTGCAGTGGACGGGGATGCGCGTCCTCAAGCACGACGGCTCGCCGCACCACGGCGTCGGCATCCCCGCGACGGTGCCGGTGGAGCGCACCCGCGCCGCCGTGGCCGCGGGGCGCGACGAGCTGCTGGAGCGCGCGCTGGAGGTCGTCAGCCGCCCGCCCGCCCGGCCGTGACGGTTCCGGTCCCGCATCTTCCGCGGACGATGCCCTTCCGCCCCTCCCTCTGCCCGTCTCCATGACAACGTCCTTCCGCTCCCTGCTCCTTGCCGCGCTGGTGCTGGCGGCGCCGCTCGTCCCGGCATCCGCCCAGTCCGCGCCGGCCAACCCGGGCTTCGAAGAAGGCGCGCCCACGCTCACGGGGTGGGAGTTCCGCCAGCAGCCCACCTACGCGTTCGCATTGGACTCTGTGGATGCGCAGGAAGGGCGATGGGCCGGCCGCCTGACGGGGGAGGGCGGCGAGGCCCCGCCCAGCGCGTTCGGCAACCTGCTTCAGCGGGTGGACCCGGCCCCCTATCGCGGGCGGCGCGTGCGCTACCGGGCGTGGGTGCGCACGGAGCTGACCGCGGGACGGGCGGGTCTCTGGATGCGCGTGGACCGGGCCGACGGCACCACGGGCTTCTTCGACCGGATGGACGCGCGGCCCATCACCGGCCGCACGGGGTGGACGCAGTACGAGATCGTGGGCGAGGTGGCGCCGGATGCGCGGGCCATCGTCGTCGGCATGCTGGTCATCGGCCAGGGGCCGGCCTGGGTGGACGCGGCGTCGCTGGAGGCCGGCCCGCCCATGACCCCCGCGGAGGCCGCGCGGCCCCTGACGGAGCGCGGGCTGGCCAACACCGTCGCGTTCTCGCGGCTGCTGGGCTACGTGCGCTACTTCCACCCCAGCGACGCGTCCGCCGCCACGGACTGGGACGCGTTCGCCGTCGCGGGAATGCGGGCCGTGGAGGGCGCGCCGGACGCCCGTCGTCTCGCCGCCGTGCTCGACTCGCTCTTCCGCCCCATCGCGCCCACGCTCGTGGTCCGGGCGGGGGACGTCCCCGACGCGCGGGCCCCGCGCCCCGCGGGCGACTCCCTGCGCGTGGTCTGGTGGCGGCACTACGGCGTGGGCTTGGGCGCGCCGCGCACCATGTACCGCAGCGACCGCCTCCGCGCGCCGGCGGACGCGCTCCCCGACTCCGCGCCGGACCCCCGCCGCCCCCTGCGGGTGGACCTGGGGGGCGGCGTGCGCGCATCCCTTCCGCTCGCCCTGTACACCGTCGGCGACACCCTCCCGCGCGCGGCCTCGGCTGGGGCCGCGGATCCCCTGCGCGCGCCCATCCTCTCCGGCGACGACCGCGCGACGCGCCTGGCGGTCGTGGCGCTGGGCTGGAACGTCTTCCAGCACTTCTATCCCTACTTCGACGTGTCGGACGCGGACTGGCCGGCGGAGCTGCCCCGCGCCCTGCGGTCCGCCGCGACGGACGACGGCGCGTGCGCCTTCCTGGGGACGCTGCGGCGGATGGTGGCGGCGCTGGACGACGGCCACGGCAGCGTCATCCACAACTGCGAGGGCGGGCTGCGGCAGGCACCCGTCGCGGTAGAGTCCGTGGAGGGGCGGCCCACGGTCGTCGGCGTCGCGCCGGGGACGGAGGGGCTGCGCCTGGGCGACGTGGTGCTGCGCGTGGACGGCGCGCCGGCGGATTCCATCCTCCGTGTCCTGGGCGAGCTCACCTCCGCGGCCACGCCGGGGTGGCGGCAGTTCGTGACGCACGACCGGCTTACGGTGGGCCGCGACTCGCTCCTGCGGCTCACGGTGCAGCACGTGGACGGGGACACGGCCACGGTTACGATCGCGCGCACGCCGGGCGCCTCGCTCTCCCCGGAGGCGAAGCCGGAGCCGGTGGCGCAGTTGCGGCCGGGGATCTGGTACGTGGACCTGGACCGCGCGACCACGGCGCAGTTCCGGGCCGCGCTCCCGGACCTGGAGCGCGCGGCGGGGCTCGTCTTCGACCTGCGCGGCTACCCGGACGGCTTCGACCCCTTCGTCTTCTTCTCGCACCTGATCCGGGAGCCGGGAACGAGCGCGCGGTGGACGATTCCCGTGGCCACCCGCCCGGACCGCGCGGACGTCCGCTTCGACCACCGTCCCGGATGGATCCTGACGCCGGCCGCGCCGTACCTGGCGGCGCCGCGCGTGTTCATCACCGACGGCCGCGCCATCAGCTTCGCGGAGTCCGTGATGGGGATCGTGGAGGCGTACCGGCTGGGCGAGATCGTGGGCCAGCCCACGGCGGGCACCAACGGCAACGTGAACCCCATGGATCTGCCCGGCGGCTACTCGCTCAGGTGGACCGGAATGCGGGTGCTGAAGCACGACGGCTCGCGGCACCACGGCGTCGGCATCCTCCCCACGGTGCCGGTGGAGCGCACCCGCGCCGCGGTGGCCGCGGGGCGCGACGAGCTGTTGGAGCGCGCGCTGGAGGTCGTCAGC
>DATING010000595.1:0-1933 GCA_035474555.1 Longimicrobium sp.
CACCTCCGTGCCCTGGCCGCGAAAGTCCGGCACCACCATGTAGAACGACGACGACACGGTCTTGATCCCCGCCGCCGGCCCCACGGCCCAGAGCGCGGCCCGCAGCACGTCGCCCGTGGTGTTGACGGCGCCGGAAACGCATCCGTCCATCTCGCCCGCGCCCACCAGCAGCGCGCCGAACACCAGCACGTCGGCCGAGTGGCGAAGGGCATCCTCCTCCGTCATCCCCTTGGCCTTGCGGCGCTCGCGCAGCCGCGCGGCCAGGGCGGGGCGGCGCGGGTCCGTGACGGGGTTGATGACGGTCACCCCCTTCGCGCCCAGCCGCTCCAGCTCCGCCGCGATCTCCGGCCCGCCGAGCACCGACGGAATCGCCAGGCCGTCCTTCGACAGCTGCGTAACGGCCACCAGCGTGCGCTCGTCGGCGCCCTCGGGAAAGACGAGGCGGCGCGGGTTGGCGCGGGCCTGCGCGCGGACGTGCTCGATGAAGCTCACGAGGGTGCGCCTCCTCCAAAGCGGGCGGTCAGCCGCTCCAGCACGGGCGGCGACACGAAGGGCGAGACGTCGCCGCCCAGCGACGCGATCTGCCGCACCAGCGAGGACGAGAGGTACAGGTGCTCCAGGTCGGGCGCCAGGAAGACGGTTTCCATGGGCTCCCACAGGCGCCGGTTCATGAGCGCCATCTGGAACTCGTACTCGAAGTCGCTCACGGCGCGCAGGCCGCGGACGATCATGGCGGCCCCCTGCGCCTTGGCGAACTCCACCAGCAGCCCCTGGAACGAGACGGCCTCCACCGCCGGCTCGTCAGCGAAGGTCTCGCGGATCATCTGCACCCGCTCGTCCACGTCGAACATCCCGTTCTTGACGTGGGTCGCGCTGTAGGCCACGCCCACGATCACCCGGTCGGCGAAACGCAGGCTGCGGCGGATGATGTCTTCGTGGCCCAGGGTGATGGGATCGAACGATCCCGGGCAGACCGCGATGCGCTGGCCACTCATTCGGGCGCGGGGATGAAGGTGAGATGGGTGTCGCCGTAGCGGCGCGTGCGTGCGCCGGGCAGGTCCGGGAGCCGGTCGCCGCGCCCGTGCTCGATGCACAGCAGCGCGGCGAAGGGCGTCCGCGAAAATGCGACGGCCAGGGCTTCGGCGAAACCCTGGCCGTACGGCGGGTCGGCGAACGCCACGTCGAAGGCGCCCGCCGGCAGCCCCTCCGCGAACTTGATCGCGTCCGTGCGGACCACCTCGGCCCGCGCGCCCGCGCCGAGCGTCTGAAGGTTGGCGCGGAGGATGGTGAGCGCGGGCGCGGCCTGCTCCACGAAGACGGCGTGCTCCGCGCCGCGGGAGAGCGCCTCGAGCCCCAGGGCGCCGCTCCCGGCGAACAGGTCCAGCACGCGCGCGCCGGGGAGAAAGTCCGCGACGGCGCTCATCCACGCCTCGCGCACCCGGTCCGTGGTGGGCCGCGTGGCCTTGCCCGCCGGCGCCGCGATCCGCCGCCCGCCCCACTCCCCCGCGACGATCCTCAATGCCTGTGCTGCTGGAGTGATGTGATCGGATGCGAAGTCCGCGGCGCCCCCACCGCTCGCTCAGGCTCGCACCTCCCCCAAAAAACCCTGGGGGAGGTTGAACAACGGATTCCCGGCGCGGGAAAAGTCCCGTGAGCGGCACAGAGCCCGCGATCGCGCGCGGGAGGAGTTCCCGGCGCGGCACAAGGCCCACGATCGAGCCCGGGCGGAGTTCCCGGCGCGGCGCCCGGCCACATCCAGGCGGTTGAAACCGCGGCTACAACGGCACGAAGTCCGCCTGCGCGGACTGCACGCGGCCATCGCGCGGAATGGCGGGCGTGTTCAGCAGCCGGGGCGTCGAAGACGGCCGACGGACCTCCGCGTACCCCACGGCACTCGCCCGTGCCGGACCTGTCGGCGAAGGCCGACATCGCG
>DATING010000596.1:0-11435 GCA_035474555.1 Longimicrobium sp.
GAACCGCATTTCACGCAGAGCCGCAGAGGGAAAAAGAGAGACGCAGAGGCGAATCCGTTCTCTGCGGCTCTCTTTTCTCCTCCGCGGCTCTGCGTGAAAGACGATGGTCGAGTGCACACGGAACCGTGGGAAACGGTATCACACAGCGTCAACTGAGTCAGCCGAGTCATCCCTCTGTTGACTCTGCTGACTCTTTGTGAGGCCTCCGTTTTCCAGATTCGGTATCACCCCTGCTCCAAGAGCCCAGCATTCCGCGTCGTTCGGTCCTCCCCCGCGCGCTCCCGTCCTTCCTTGCCGCGCCATCGTCCAGGCGGTGTCAAAAAACGGACGCTGCCAGGCGTTGCACCACGACCGCCGCCCGCCATGCCGCGGGTCGCCCCCGCCGCAGCTCCCTCCCATCCGCCGCAACGCCCATGACCCGTCGACTGATGCTGGCGATGGCCCTCCTGCCGTGCGCCGCCGCGCCGGCCGCCGCGCAGACGGTGGACGGCCGCGCCGTGGAGCGCGAAACGCTGCGGCCGGTCCCCGCCGCGTTCATCGTGCTGCTGGACTCGGCGGGGGAGCCGGTAGCGGCGGCGCGCTCGGACTCCGCCGGCGCGTTCTCCGTCGCGGCGCCGGGACCCGGCACGTTCGCGCTGAACGTGCAGCGCCCGGGGTTCGGGCCAACGCTCACGCGCGGCGTGCCCCTGGGCGCGGGGGAGACCGTGGCGGTGGAGGTGCGGATGGCGGCGGAAGCAGCGGCGGGGGCACCGGCCACGGAGGCATCGGTCGCGCAGAGAATCGCCGCGCAGGTGTCGGCCGTGAAGTCACCGGCCCCACGGGCACCGGCCGCGCAGGCGCCGGCCGCGCCGGGCCGTCCCACGCGCCGCGGCATCACGGGCCGGCTGCTGGACGACCGCACGGGCCAGCCCGTGCCGGGGGCGCGCATCGAGTTGCTGACCAGGCGCGAGCAGCGGGTGTCGAGCGTGCTCACGGACTCGGCGGGCGCGTTCCACTTTTCCCCACCGGCCACGGGGGCCTACCTGCTGCACGCCGAGCGGGTGGGATACCAGCCCGTCCGCTCCACCGCGCTCACCCTCGCGCCGGACGACACGGTGCAGGTGGAGCTGCGCGTGGCCACGGACGCCGTGCTGCTGGCCCCGCTGACGGTGGTCGCGGGCGCCCCGCGGACGGTGGGCGACGAGCGGCTGGACGGCTTCGAGTTTCGCCGGCGCACCAAGTCCGCGGGCCGGTTCCTGGGCCCGGACGAGATCCGGCGCCTGAACCCGTTCAGCGCGACGGACGCCGTGCTGCACGTGCCGTTCGTGCGCGTCTCCGGGTCGGGCGCCTACCGGTGGCTGCTGCTCCGCAAGCGCCATGGGCTGTACGCGAACCACTTTTGCCACGCCAACCTCTACATCGACGGGGCGGTGGTGCGGGGGCTGGATCCATCCAGCGCCATGCTCGACCAGCTGGTCTCCGGGCGGACGCTGGCCGCGATCGAGGTGTATCCCACCCACTCGTCCGCTCCGGGCGAGTTCCCGCCGGTGGTGGACCCCAACTGCGGTGTCATCGTGCTGTGGACGCACCCGGAGGGCACCGAGCGCTGAGCATGCGCCGAACCGCATCATCCTCCCGGTCAGGATGCCAAGCACGCAGATGACGGTGGCGGCGGACCGCATCGAGCCGATCCGCCGCCATCATCTTTTCCATCGCCCGACGCAGCGTCAGCCTTCCGCGCCGGTCTCCTGCGGGGCGGCCGGGCGGCGGCGCCAGTGCGAGAGCGAGCGCAGCGATTCGCTCGGGGGCACCAGGCCCAGCGCCCAGCGGAGGGCAGTGACCGTCGAGGGCATCTGGGGCACGTAGCCGCGGTCGGTGTGGCGGCGGGTCTGATAGTCGGGGGCCATGATCGGTTCCTGTCGTCGGAGTTCGGTACCGGCCTCGGGAAGCCGGTGTCGGAGCGGTGACTCCGTGGGCTACAGGATAATCCTTTCCGCGGCGGACACATGGGTTGGATGACCCATCCACCCGGAAACGGGCCCTCCCCGGCAGCACGCTGCGGGAGGGCCCGTTCCGCATCACCCATCCCCTCCATCCGCCGCGGAATCCACGGGTGGGTCAGATGACCCGGGTTTATCTACCCATGTGGCCGGAGGGGACGGGGATTACTCTTCTCGCCACGCCGGGGGCACAGGGCTCCCGCTTACCGAATCCACCGGCCCCGCGCCGGCTTACATAGATCACCCGGAGATCCCCCGATGCGAATCACCCCCTGGATGGCGCTCGCCGCCGCGACGGTCCTCGCCAACGCCGCCTGTACCATCGACGAGACCGAGGGCGGCCGCGGCACCCGCGAAGCCTACGCGCAGACCCCGGCCGCCGAGCCCACCCTGGTGACCGTCACCGCCAGCGACTTCGCGTTCGCCGCGCCGGCCACCATCCCCGCCGGCCTCACGACGGTGCGCCTGGTGAACCAGGGCAAGGAGATGCACCACGCGCAGCTCGTCCGGCTGGACGACGGGCACACGGTGGAGGAGCTGATGCAGACCGGGCACGGCCCCATGCCGGCGTGGGCGCGCTTCGTGGGCGGGCCCAACGTGCCGGCGCCGCAGGGCTTTACCGAGGCGACGATGCAGCTGCCGGCCGGGACGTACGCGCTGGTCTGCTTCATCCCGTCGGCGGACGGCGTGCCGCACCTGATGAAGGGGATGGTCAAGCCGATCACGGTGGTGCCGTCGCAGCAGCCGTCCGCGCCCGCGCCGGCGGCGGACGTGCGCCTGACCCTGCGCGACTACGCGTACGAGATCACCCCGGAGATCACCGCCGGCCGCCACATGATCCGCGTGGAGAACGCAGCCGTGCAGCCGCACGAGGTGGTGTTCATGCGCCTGGCGCCCGGCAAGACCCCGCAGGACCTGCTGGCCTGGGAGCAGAGCCGCAACGGCCCGCCCCCCGCCATGCCCGTGGGCGGCACGACGCTCCTGAGCACGGGCCAGGACAACCTGCTCGCGATCGACTTCGAGCCGGGCGAGTACGCGCTGCTCTGCTTCGTCCCCGACGCGGGCGACGGCAAGCCGCACGTGGCCCACGGGATGGTGCGGCAGATCACCGTCCGCTGACCGTCACAGGCACGCCGCGGGTCCCGGCCCGCGGCGCGCCCCGAAGAAACTTCATCTCATCACCCGTTCACCCGAGGATACCGCCATGCCGACCCTGCGCAGCCTGTTCCGCGGCCCCCGTTCCGACGCCGCCTCGTTCAACGACTCCGACTGGTCCACGGGCACCGATTCGTTCATGGACGCCGAGCCGGCCCCCGCGGCCGAGGCGCTGCTGGAAATGTCGTCCGCCCTGCTGGCCGCCCTGGAGGCGCGCAACGACGAGACGGAGCTGGCCGGGCACGCGCAGCGGGTGGCCGAGCTGGCGGACCGGATGGCGGCCCAGCAGGGGGTCTCGATCGCGCTGCGGGCGACCCTGCGCCGGGCGGCGCTCCTGCACGAGGTGGGGATGATCGGCGTCCCGGCGGAGCTGCTGAGCCGCACGGAGCCCCTGACGGCGGAGGAGATGGCCCGGGTGCGTGCGCACGCGGAGATGGGCGCCGCCATCGCCCGCGCCACCTGCGGCGAACTGGGCGCCACGCTCATCCGCCACCAGCACGACGACGAGCCCACGCTGCGCCGCGTGTTGGGCGAGGGGACGGATGCGTATCGCCTGACCCTCCTCCTCCGTGCCGCCGACGTGGCCGACAGCGTCACCCGCGCCCCCGGGCTGCGCTTCGTGCACCAGACGGCGACCGACGCGAGCGCTGGCGCCTCCGCCGCGACGGGTGAGGCCGCCGAAGCCGAAGCACTGGCTGCGTAGGTGTGTCGGGCGGTTGGAATCGAATCGACCTCCTCTTGGATCCGGGGGAGGTCGACCCGCGTATTCGACGGAACTCGTGTAGTTCGACACGGGCCCCCTGCGAAAACTGCGCGACGAGAGAGCCGCCTTCCTGCCGGGACTTCTCCTTAGAGCACCAATGCCGAAAAGTAGGTACATCCTCTCCCATACTCGTAACTGACATTATACGGGCATGGGTGACAGCCAAAGGCGCTATCCACCAGTAGTTGCTCGCAGCTTCCGCGCGATCATGAGGTAAAAAGAAAACCTTGCCGCAAAGAGGGGGCTTCGGCATCTTTCGCGGGCATTGTCCGTTAGTTACCGCCACTTACTCCCCGATGAACTCTTCCCCGTCGTCTCGCGAGCCTCCGGAGTCTTCCGGGCCCATCAACCCCGTCCCTGCGCAGTACATGGTACCGAATCCGGCACGCCGCCGTCGTTCCAGCAATCCATACCTCGAGACTGGGCTTGTGCTCGCAGGGGTGCTGGTGATGGTGCTGGCTTTAGTGGCGGGCCCGGAGGCCAGCACCCGAATTACGATCTTCATCACCGTCGTTACCGTCGTGGTGCTGGCCGCAGTCGCCATCTACGGGATTAATCGCTTTTTACTTGATGGTGACAGCCCCACGGCGTCCCCCCCGTTCGCGCAGGAGCCGCGGGCGCCGGGACTTACTGAAAGTACCGCGAACGACAAACCTCCCCCAACGCTTAACGTCTCGCTCAACGACGGACCATCGGCGAATGTGGAATTAGTGCTAGATCCACCCGCCCTCTCCAGTCGTGCAGCATCGGACACTGGTGCGCACACCGACGGTCGAGACCCGCGTGAGAATGGAAATCGGCCACGGTTGGGAGGGAATGAGCAGCAGATTGAGACGTGGCTCAATCAGACCCGTGCCCGGCTCGAGAAGGAGATTCTCGATCTTTCGCGACGCGGCCGGTTTAACTTGGCGCTAGGAGTGGTGATCGGCGGCGTCGGGCTGGCCGTGCTCCTGTGGTCGGTCCTGGATTTTGAGAGTCAGATTCGGGCGGTTGAAGGGGTGCGAAGCACAGTTGAGAGCATAAAAACAGGACGCCGCTTGCCCTCAAGAGTGTGGCAAAACAGCGCCATCGTGCAGGCGATGCGCGTGTCGCTGTCGCTTTTCCTGGGTGCGTTTGCGTTCTTCTTTCTCCGGCTGTACCGGTCCAGCCTTGACCTAATTAAGTATTATCAGAACGAGTTGACCAATGTGGAGGGGCGGTTCGCCGGGTTGTTGGTCGCGCTCCGGACGGGGGATCCAGTAATCACCAGCGTGGTGGTGGAGCAGCTATCCCGCACTGAGCGCAACTTCGTGCTCAAGGCGGGCGAAACAACCGTCGAGCTAGAACTGGCTCGCCAAGACGGCGAAAAGATGCGCGAGGCGCTACGCTTGCTCAGCGGCGGCTCAATCGCACAACGGCTATGGAACCCAGGAACCACCAGCGGAGGCCAGAAATGACAAATTTTCGCCGACTTGGCACAGAAGATCGCCATGTTCGTGAGGCCTCCGGTCGCACAAAATCTTGGTCCGTGCTGACAGTAGTCCTGTCACTGCTCGTCGCGACCCCTCCTGTCGCGGCAATCGGCGCAGACTCAGCCGATGCGGACACTAGACTAGGTGACTTCCGACCAGCCACGTGGACCCTCGCTCCTCGCGGGCTCCGGCCCTGCGGGGCGGACGCGCTACGACCCGGCGCCGCAATCGTTGCGATATCCCGGCATTCCGGGGCCGACGACAACACCCGGCATGCTCTATGGCGATCTCGGGGGATGACACCGATGCTGGTGCGACCTGTCCCTCGCACCCACGACCGTTTTCCGGCAGGGCCGGCTGCCGCTAACCCAGCGGCGGAGGGCCTGTGGGAGGACGCGTATGGGAGCGTGTGGTGCGGGGGGCAGTGTGTCTCAAGCCAGCGGTGCTGCGTGATCATGGATCCGTCTACGCCAACTGATACCGCGAAACGCACTCGGCCCTTGCCACCGGATACGACCAAACCCGCGCGGACCTCCCCTCCGCCTCGCCGCCCATGAGCGATTCCACGGTTGCTGCCCCAACGGAGCACATGGCCATCCGTGGCGAGACGTGGCGAACAGTAGCGGCCGTGCTGTTCCTGCTCTTAGCGCTCGCTGGCAGTCAGTTGGTGGTGACGATGAAGAAGATGGCGGGGCTCCAGCGAGATGTGAGTGGAAGCGCAGATTCGCTTCAATTGGCGCGCGCGTATGGGCCGCTGGTCAATGAGGCGTTTGATCTCCAACAGGAACTCGAGGTCCGCAATACGTGGGTAATCCCTAGAGTGTCTTCCCCCGTGGCCCCGCCGCCGGGCGCTCCCCCTGGACTACGCCCGGTACCCGTGTTTACCACAACCGAAGGTACCCGCGACCAGGAAGGCATTCGGGCGCTGCTCGCCAGCATTCCGTCTTCGCCACAACGCGGAGACATACGCATCGTCATCGCGCAGGCCACTCCCGCGGACGCGCGCGCCGCGGGTACACTGCGGCGGCTGGGCTTTACCATCGTCAAGGCACCGCAGGAGGAACTTGGCCCCCTGAACGCGATTACCTTCGGAGACTCGGTGCCGTTAGCCGACGTGCGTCTCGCCGCCTATGCATTAATTGAGGCGGGGCTTCCAGTAAAACGGGTCCGCAGCAGCTCGGAAGATGGCTCCGCCTCACGAACCCTGACCATCAGTAATGTACGCTGGGCGACGCGCTGGCCGCCGCTCACCTCCGTGCAGGTTGAAAGACTCCGGCTACCATCGACGCCAACCGCTTCGCGCTAACCTGATTGAGGAATGCAGGACGACGGCTTCGCCACCATCACCGGCGGGGCCGTCGTCTGCCCATGATCTCCGGAAGTCCATTCCGCAACCCGTAGACAGCCCGCCTCCTCTGCAGCAGATTCATCCCCTCGCGAGCGTCGCGTCCGCGCGGCCGGCTCGCCCTCGCTGGGAACCACTCCCCGCACGTTCGCACTCTCGCACTTTCGCACTGAAGTTGTCGCACGTCCCGCACTACCTGCGCGAGCTGAACCCCGAGCAGCAGCAGGCCGCGCTCGCCACCGAGGGGCCCGTCCTGGTGCTGGCCGGCGCCGGCTCGGGCAAGACGCGCATGCTCATCCACCGCATCGCGTACCTCATCCGCGACCGGCAGGTGAACCCGCGCAACATCCTGGCGGTGACCTTCACCAACAAGGCCGCCAAGGAAATGCAGGAGCGCGTCGCCAAGATCGTGGGCAAGGAGGCCAAGGGCGTCATCCTGTCCACCTTCCACTCGCTCGGCGCCCGCATCCTGCGCGACCACGGCACGCACGTGGGGCTGCCCAAGGACTTCTCCATCTATCCCACGGGCGACCAGCTGTCGGCCATCAAGCGGATCATGACGGAGGAGGTGCACGTCACCGCCACCAAGGGCGAGGACACGTACGACATCAAGCGCGTCCTCTTCCAGATCAGCGACTGGAAGAACCGCCTGGTGACGCCCGACGAGGCGCGCCGCGAGGTGGCCGAGGGGATGATCAAGGGCGACCGCGGAGACGACTACGCGGTGCTCGCCAGCGACGTGTATCCCCGCTACGAGCAGACGCTGCGGGCGGCCGGCGCCACGGACTTCGACGACCTGCTGCTGCTTCCCGTGCAGCTGCTGCGGGCGCAGGCCGAGGTGCGCGAAAAGATGTGGAAGCGCTGGCGCTACATCATGATCGACGAGTACCAGGACACCAACGGCGCCCAGCTGGAGATGGCGCGGCTCCTCGCCGGCCCCCTCAAGAACCTGTGCGTGGTGGGCGACGACGACCAGTCCATCTACGGGTGGCGGGGCGCGGACGCCACCAACATCCTGGACTTCGAGGGGCACTACCCCGGCGCCCGCGTGGTCATCATGGAAGAGAACTACCGCTCCACGCAGCGCATCTTGGACGCAGCCAACGGGGTCATCCAGAACAACACGGCGCGCAAGGCCAAGCGGCTGCGCACGGGCAACGGGCCGGGGCCCAAGATCGACCTGTGGACGTTCGGCGAGGAGAACAACAAGGCCTCGGACGAGGTGGAGGCAGAGATGATCGCCAGCGAGATCGGCGTGCGCCGCTTTCGCGAGACGCTGGGGTGGGGCGACTTCGCCGTCCTCTATCGCACCAACTTGCAGTCCAAGCCCATCGAAGAAGCGCTGCGGGCGGCCAACATCCCGTATCGCGTCGTCGGCGGGCAGTCGTTCTTCGACCGCAAGGAGGTGGCGGACCTGGTGGCGTACCTGCGCGTCATCCTGAATCCCAAGGACGAGGTGGCGCTGCGGCGCATCATCAACTACCCCGTGCGGGGGATCGGGCGCACGACGCTGCTCAAGCTGGTGGATGCCGCCCGCGCCGTCCCCCAGCCGCTGTACGAGACGCTCAAGCGGGTGGGCGAGGTGGATTCGGTGAACCGCGCGCAGGCCGAGGCGGTGCGGGCGTTCGTGGACATGATGGAGGAGCTGCGGCTGGAGTTCCACTCCACGCAGGCCGCCATCGACCACGGGATCACTACGGAGCGCACGCTGGTGGGCTTCGCGCGCGAGACGGTGAAGCGGCTGCGGTTGGAAGAGGCGGTGCGGGCGGACAACGCCAAGTCGGAGCGGGCGGCGGAGGTGCGCGTGGAGATCCTGCGCGAGTTCGTGGCCAGCCTGGAGCGCTACGAGCAGCGCACCTGGGCGGACCGGCCGCCGCCGGACGAGGAAGACGCGTGGGACCCGCCGTCGCTGCGCGGCTTCCTGGAGCGCGTGTCGCTCACGGACGACGACGACCGCAAGGACAAGGAGGAGGAGAACCCCGAGCTGGTGACGCTGATGACCATGCACAGCGCCAAGGGGCTGGAGTTCTCGCACGTGTTCATCGTGGGATTGGAGGAGGAGATCCTTCCCCACTCGCGCAGCATGAAGGCGGCGGACGCGGCCATGGCGGACGCGGAAGAGGCGTGGAACACGTTCGAGGCGAACGGCTCGGGCGACCCCATCGCGGAGGAGCGGCGCCTGTTCTACGTGGGGATCACGCGCGCGCGGCACCGGCTCACGCTCAGCGGCTGCGCAACCCGCCGCGCCCGCGGCGACGCCATCCCACGCCAGCCGTCGCGCTTTCTCAAGGAGATCCCGGCGGAGCTGGTGGAGCACCGCAACGCCGGCGCGGGGATCACGTCGCTGTCCAAGGAGGAGAGCGTGGAGATGAAGCAGAACTTCTTCGCGCAGATGAAGGCCATGCTGGGCAACGGCGGAGCCGGATAGCGCGCGATGCAGATGTCCCGCAGACGACGCGGAGGAGCCGCAAATGGATGAGGAATCACCCCCCTTCGAAGGTCTGATACCGATTCTCCCAATCCCCTGTGCAGAATGGAAAAACGACATGAACGCAGAGTTCGCAGAGTCGAAAAGAGAGTTCGCAGAGAAACGATCGATCCGTACTCTGCGAACTCCTTCTGTTCTCTGATACTTCCAGAACGACAGAGCGGATGCGAAGCTGAGGGGGCAGTTCAACCCTCAGCGAAGGAGGCTCCGATGATGCTGCACGCGATCGACCTGCATAAGCGCGTACTCCAAGTTGCCAGCATGCGCGCAGACGGCGAGGAGGTCCTGCAGGAAGCGCGGATCCCGGCGAGCCGCGAAGCCCTGAGCGCGTACCTGGCCCAGTGGCCCGCCTCCAAGCACCGGGTGGTCGTGGAGACCACCGGATCGTGGTACTGGGTCGCCGACGAGCTGCGCGAGCAGGGTGCGGAGCTGAAGCTCGCACACGCGACCAAGCTGGAGGCGATCACGTCGGCGAAGGTGAAGACAGACGGCGTCGATACGCGCTCCATGCTTACCGTCATGCGGATCAACATGGTCCCGGAGGCCCACGTGATCTCGCCCGAGCTTCGTGAGCCGCGCGACCTGCTGCGGTTGCGGCTGCGCCTGGTGGAGAAGCGCACGTCGGCGATGAACAGCATCGCCCGGCTGCTGGAGAAGTACAACCGCGCGACGGTGGGAGCCCTGCCTGAGCTGGCGCAGGTGCAGGCCGGCATCCACCAGGAGCAGATCGCGATGCTGAACGCGCAGATCCGGGGGCTGGAGAAGCGCATCGCACGCGAGCTCAAGCCGAACGAGACCGTGGCCCGCCTGCGCAGGATCCCGGGCATTGGACGCGTGAACGCCTGGACGCTGTACCTGGAGATCGATGGGATCGAGCGTTTCGCGACGGACCGGAACTTCTTCTCCTATTGCCGCGTCGTGCCTGGCTCGGACAACTCGGGCGGGCGCACGAAGAACAAGCGCTCCCGGGCGGGGAACCGGTACCTGAAGCTCGCGCTGAGCCACGCCGCGGTACGCGCGGTCCAGCGCTACTCCGAGATCGGCGCCGCGTACCGGAAGAAGCTGCGGAAGAAGAACCAGCCGCTGGCGCTCGCATGGGTGCGCAAGGAGCTGGCGCGGATCGTCTACTACGTGATGCGGGACGGCATCGACTACGACAACACGTTCCGTGGGGTCGCGCTGAGCCGCCCGAAGAAGGCATAGAGATTCACCACGGCAGTGGCCACACCAGGCAAGCCCCTAGAAGTTCGCTGGCTCTTTGCACCGGAGCCGCAACTCTGATTGGGAAGCCTCGGTGTTGGTGCCCGACATGTATCTGGGACGGGGCTGACCACAGCCCCAGCGCTCGCTCGACGAGCGTGTAGCCCCGTATGGTGCATGGCCGCCACGGCCTCTGGGGATACCACGTGCGGCATCGGCCTTTGCCGTGACTCCTGATTCCAATCAGGAGTGTTTGAGAAGTTTTTGTGTCAACGGAGCGCGAGAAACTGCGTTTCTCGCGACAGGATCGCACGTCCAAGTTCGTGCCCCTTGACGGAGTTCGTTCTTATGGTGCGAACTCTGCGTTCAAAAGCCCGCTCGATCCCAGTTGATGAAGGAAGGCGGGGCCGCGCCGAACGCGCCCCCTGCCCTACCGGAGCAGCGCGTCCGCGAGCGCGGGGAGCACGCGGCCCAGGGAGCCCTCCACCTTGGCGGCGGCCATCTCGTCCGCGCGCGTGGGCCCGATGTTCACGATGCCGATCGGCACGCCGTCCTGCTGCGCCCGGTAGATGAACCGCCGGCCGCTGTACACCGTCAGCGACGAGCCCAGGACCAGCAGCACGTCGCCCTCCGCGAACAGGCTCCACGCCTCGTCCACGCGCTCCTTGGGCACGTTCTCGCCAAAGAAGACGACGTCCGGCTTCATCACGCCGCCGCACCCCTCGCAGGCGGGCACACGGAACTCCTCCAGCGCCCACGCCGGCAGCTCCGCGTCGCCGTCGGGGGCCTGCTCCACGCCCTCGTCCGCCGTGCGCCGCGCCAGCCGCTCGGCCCAGCCGTCGTTCAGCGACAGCAGCCGGTCCTGGAACGCGTCGCGCGGCGCGGCCGTCCCGCACTGCAGGCAGCGCACGGCCGCCAGGGAGCCGTGCAGCTCCACCACGCGCCGGCTGCCGGCGGCGTGGTGGAGGCCGTCCACGTTCTGGGTGATGATGCCGCGCACCACGCCTGCCGCCTCCAGCTCCGCCAGCGCGCGGTGCCCCGCGTTCGGACGCGC
>DATING010000597.1:0-20611 GCA_035474555.1 Longimicrobium sp.
TGGGGAATAGGGAATAGGGAATAGGGAATAGGGAATAGGGAATAGGGAATAGGGAATAGGGAATAGGGAATAGGAAATAGGGAATAGGGAATAGCCTGCGGAACGGCGGAACTGCGGGTTACAGGGGACAGGTTACAGGGGACAGCCTGCAACTGCGTGCAACGCCCCGGCTTCCATCACGGAAGCCGGGGCGTTCTGTCGATGCTGGCCCTTCAATCGATCTCGGCGGATGTGGAGGGCGGCTGAGATGGACGAGCCCGGCATCGAGCCTGAACGTCGAGCCTGAGCGGCTAAAGCCGCCGCTGGGACAGCGGTAAGCCCTGTCTCGCGCCGAGGCGCGACACGAACAGGGCTTCAACAGCGTTACTTCGCACCGATGCACCGGGACGGCTCGTGCACGGGAGTCCGCGCAGGCGGACTTCGTGTAGTTGTTGCGGCGAATTCATTCGCTCGGCCGGGACTTGGCGACACCCAGCGAGACTCAGCCGCGCCAATCCCTCAATCCACGTACGTCTCGAAGAAGCCGCGCAGGGTACCGATGGTGCGGCCACGCTCCTGCACCGTGGCGACGCCACGCATCTGCACGAACCAGCGGCGGGCGGGGCGGTTCATGTCCGTCACGTGCACGGCCTCCACGTCCACGCTGACCCGCATCCCCTGCCGCGCATCCTGGAAGGCGAAGCGGCGGGGGACGCGCAGGGACCGGCCCTCCGCAGCCACCGTCTGCATCTCCGTGAACTGGATGGCCCCGGGGCGATACACCCCGCGCACGCCCTGCCCATCCACCAGGTACGCGAACAACCCCTCCGTGCCCGTCCCCACGCCGCGCACCACGCCGTACAGCAGCGACAGGTTCGCATCCGACGCGCTCCCCCACTCCCACGACACGTCGCGCCACACGCCCCAGTTGTGGTCGTGGTACGCCTGCGCGCCCCGCACCGCCTCGCAGCGCGGCAGGCAGACGGTGCCGTCCGCGCGGGCGTAGAGCCCGGGGGTCACGTAGCCGGAGATCAGCGAATCGCTCCCCAGGTCCGTGGGTGGAAAGTAGCGTCGCGGCGCGGGCGTCACGCGCAGGTCCACGCGCACACCGCCCGCATCCGCCGCCACGCGGTACCCGTCGCCCTCCAGCCGCACGAACGCGCGGTCGCCAAAGCGCAGGTCCGGCGACGCCGTGTCGAAGCGCACCTGCTCGCCCGGCAGGTCGCGCGTGAGCGAGCGGTGGGTGCCGTCCGGCTCGCGCACGGTGAGCAGGATGCGCCCGCCCCAGCGCCCCGGCACCCCGACCTCGCCCGCCACCATCAGCGTGGCGTACACCCATTGATCGTCATCCAGCACCACGTTGAAGTAGTGCCACTCCGCCCAGGTGCTGTCGCGCACGGGCGGGATGTGAAAGCGGTCGATCTCGCGCAGCAGCTCGTTCTGCGTGGGGGCCATCCACCGCCCGTCCGCGTCGGAGTCCGCCCACCGGCCGGAAAGCAGCCGGGGCACGGCGCCGGCAGCACCCGCGCGCGACGGGATCTCGCCGGACGCGATGGCGGCGATGCGCCGGTCCCCCGCGTACAGCTCCACCTGCTTGCCGTCCAGGATGGGGCTGGCGGATACGATGCCGTGCTCCGCCCGGCCCCGCGGCGACTCCAGCAGGTTGCGCTGCAGGAAGCGCGCGTGGTCGATGCCGAGGAAGAGCGACGACACGCCGCCCGCCTTGAGCATCTCCGCGCTGATGCCGGCGGGGACCACCACCACGTCGCCGCCGCCCACCAGCTCGCGGTCGCGCGCCTGGTTCAGCATGGCCTCGCCCACGGCCAGCAACACCACCATCACGGCCACGCCCAGCGCGTAGCCGCCCAGCAGGAACAGCGCGCGCCCCGGACGGTTGCGCAGCTCGGCGAGGGCCAGGCGGATGATCATCGCGGCCGATCCACCCAGCGCAGGTCCGTGACCACGGGCAGGTGGTCCGTCACCCGCGACGCATCCGCATCCAGCCCGTGCCGCGCGAGCCACGCCGGCGACAGGTCCGCGACGCGAAAGACGAAGCCGCCCGTGACGGCCATGAACGCGGGATGATACAGCACGTAGTCCAGCCGCCCGGGCGTGAACGGCTCCTCCGGGTTCTCCCAGGTGGCGGCGGATGCGCCGTCCAGCCGCAGCGGCAGGGCGACGGCCAGCGGAGGCCCGTCCGTCACAGGGCGCAGGAGGACCTCCAGCGGCGCCACGCTTCCCACGAGGTTCAGGTCGCCGGCGATCAGCAGGCCGTTGAGCTGCTCCTCCCGCACGTTCGCCATGAGCGCCGCTTCCGTGGCGTCGCGGATGGCATCCGCCTCCGTGTCGCGCAGCCGGTCCTTGGCGCTGCCCGCCGTGCCCCCGCTCTCCAGGTCCACCGCCACGGCGAGGATGCGGCGGCCGGCGACCTCCGCGATGGCGCCCGTGGCCGGCACGTGGCTCTCCATCCGGCTCTGAAGCCAGGCCCGCGCGTCCTCCGCCGCGTTCGCGGGGATGACGACGCGCGCGGAATCCGGGTACGGCAGCACGTCCGTGAACGGCGCCACGATGCGCGGCGCGGAGCCGCGCGTGGCGATGACGCCGCGCTGCGGCCCGCCCGAGACGCCGTAGACCGCGCGCCACGGCCGGTCGCCGGGGAGGATGCGGTCCAGCAGGGCCTCCACCTCCGCCGCGGAATGGCCGCCCTCCACCTCGTCCAGCATCAGCAGGTCCGGCGCGAGGGGGCGCAGGAGGGCCCCGAACGCATCCGGCTCCCGGAACAGGTCCTCGCGCCCCACGTTCCACGAGACGACGCGGAAATCCGTCCCCGGCGCCCGCGCCAGGGGATCCGCCGCGCCGTGCCCCGGCGGCGTGGGGCGTGGATGATCGCGACGCCCGGGATCGAGGACGAACGCCCCCGCCTCGTCCACGACTCGCCCATCCGCGTCCAGCGCCACGATCCGCGCGGTCATCGGCCCGTCCACGGGAAGCAGGCCGCCGCGGGGGATGCGCAGCTCGAAGCGCCGCGCCGCGTGCGTGGGCGCCACGACGATGCCGGCATGGTTGGCGGTCGTGAGCAGGGGCGGGCCCCCGGCGGAATCCATCATTCGCACGCCGATCCCGGCGGGCGCGGCACCCGGCTCCCACGCCGGCGAGAACTCGACCGCCGCGCTCACGCCCTCCACCCCGTGCGCGTCCCATCCGCCGGGCGTCCACGTCAGGAGCAGCGCGAGCGTGCCCGGGAGCCCCTGCAGCGTGACCTCGCGCTCGAACTCCAGGGCCAGGTACGTGCCCTCGGCATCGAAGCGCGCCTGCACCCGGCGCAGGTCCGCGTACGGGGCGGGGGCGTCCGCCGGGTCCACGACCGCCGGCGCCACGCCCTCCCACTCGCCGAAGCGCCCATCCACCACCACCGGCCCGTCCTGCGCGGCGGCGGCGCCCACGGCGGACAGCACCAGCAGGGCGACGGAAAGGAGATGTCTCACGGAGCGCATCTCAGGCCACCGGGGGGAGGGGATCGCGCGCGCCGCCGTGGTCGCCCACGACGAGGCCGTCCGCCATCTCCACGCGGCGGCGCGCACGCTCGGCCACGCGCCCGTCGTGCGTGACGATGACGAGCGTGGTCCCATCCGCGTTCAGCCGCTCGAAGAGGGCGATGATCTCGTCCCCCGTGCGGCGGTCCAGCTCGCCCGTGGGTTCGTCCGCGAAGACCACCTCCGGCCGGTTGGCCAGCGCCCGGGCGATGGCCACGCGCTGCTGCTCGCCGCCGGACAGGTGCGGCGGGCGGTGCTTGATGCGGTGCCCCAGCCCCACGTAGTCCAGCAGCTCGCGCGTGCGCTCCCGCCGCTCGCGGGTGGGGATGCCGGCCTCGGCCATGGGCAGCTCCACGTTCTCCGCGGCCGTCAGGACGGACAGCAGGTGAAAGCGCTGGAAGATGAAGCCCACTTTCCGAAGCCGCAGCGCGGAGCGGCGCCCCTCGTCCAGCCCGTAGACGGATTCGCCGAGCAGCTCCACGGTGCCGCGGGTGGGTGGCTCGATGCCGGCGAGCACGTTGAGCAGCGTGCTCTTTCCGCACCCCGACGGCCCCACGACGGCCACGTGCTCGCCGCGTTCCACGGCGAGATCGACCCCGCGCAGCGCGTGCACGGCGTCGCCCTGGTAGGGGTATTCCTTGATGACCCCGCGGGCCTGGATTACGGACAACGGTCCTCTTCGTGTTCAAACGCGGTGCATGCCCCGGATCGAGCTCGGGCAGATGAGCACCTGTCGATGTAGAGCAAAGGCGCGCCGCCGGTCGTCATGCCGCCGGCAGATCGGCATCTTTGCAAGCAGCCACCCGCCGCACCGGCCGGCATCGAGCCCCGGCGATTGAAATCGCGGCACCGAAAACGTGATGTCCGCCTCCGCGGACGGCTCCTGCCGCACGCCGCCCAGGTGCACCGATGCGGAGCTCCGTCATCGGGCACGAGCGAAGTCGGCGTCCGGAGCCGGGGCGAAGTTCCGGCCAAGGCGAAGTCCCAGCCGGGGCAGAGCGAATGAATTCGCCGCAACAACTACACGAAGTCCGCCTGCGCGGACTCCCGTGCACGGGCCGTCCCGGTGAACCGGGGCGGAGCGCCGTCCGTCGGGCGGCGCGGGCGAGCATCGTCCCGGAACGAAGTCAGCGGAGCCGCGCGCATCCAGACGAGCGAATAAATTCGCCGCTGGAAATTCGCGAAGTCCGCCTTCGCGGACTGCCCCGTCACGGACTGTCCCGGTGCACCGGGGCGAGGTTACGCTGTTGAAGCCTCGCGCAGTTTGCGAGGCTTTCCGCAGTTGTTGCGGCGGATTTATCCGCTCAGGCTGGATGCCCGCGACTCCTACACGATCTCCACCCGCGCCCACTTTCGCACTTCGCACTTTCGCACTTTCGCACTGTCATTACTCCGCCTCCTCGCGCAGCGCCTGTCCCAGCGGCGTGCGGACGGCGTTCCACCCCGGCAGCAGCCCCGCCACGGCGCCAACGGCGATCACGATGCCCATCGCCAGCAGCACGCGGGCGGGGTCCCAGGCAAAGAAGGTCATCTTCGCGGGGATGCCGGGAAATCCCAACAGGATGCGGTCCAGCCGCCCGGCCATCCACAGCCCCAGCGGCAGCCCCCCCAGGCACCCGATCCCCGCCAGCACCAGGCCCTCCACCACGATTGCCAGCAGCACCCGCCCCCGGCCCACGCCGATGGCCCGCAGCGTGGCGATCTCCCCGAAGCGCTCGCGCACGCCGATGGTGATGATGGTCGAAACCAGCAGCGCCGTCACCACCAAGGCCACGCTCCCCAGGATGGTCGCCAGCTGCTGGAAGTAGAGCAGCCGCCGGTCCATCTCCGCCATCAGCTCGCGGGTGGAATACGTGGACACCTCCGGGACAGCTGCGCTGATGCGGTCCGCCACCGTGTCGCCATCCAGCCCCTCGTCCGTCGCCACGCCAAAGAGCGACACCTCCCCCGGTCGCCCCGTCGCGCGCTGCACGTCGGCGATGGGCATGGCCAGCGAGCGCTGGTCCGCGTAGTCGTACAGGAAGTCCACCACGGCGGCCACGCGATACGCCGTCGTCTGGCGGGGGCGGCCCAGGGAGACGTCCAGCTCCGCGGCCAGGCGCAGCGTATCGCCCACGCCCAGCCCCTCGTCGCGGGCCAGGGGCTCGCTCAGCGCCACCTCGCCCGGCCCGGGCGCGCGGCCGTCCACCACGCGGTAGAGGAACTGCGACGCGGGGTCGATGCCGGACGTGAACAGCGGCTCGCCGGCGCTGTCGCCGCGGGCCAGGTAGAACTGCGCGCCGAGGACGGGCGCCACGGCGCGCACCCCGGGCACGGCCGCGATCCGCCGCCCCACGCTGTCGCCGCCCGCGATCCCCGCCTCGCTGTCAAAGGGGAGGCTGCCGCGCGGGGTCACGCGCAGGGCGTATCCGCTCACCCCCAGCAGCTCGCCGAACGACTTGGTCAGGCCGGACGCCAGCATGGTCATGTCCAACAGCAGCGCGGCGGAGACGGCGATCCCCGCCAGCGCCAGCGCCGTCCGTCCGCCCCGGCGAAAGAGCGAGCGCAAAAAGGCGGAGACGATCACCGCTCGCCCAGCTTCTGCGGGGCCACGCGCACCACGCGCCACGCGGCCAGCGCGCCCGCCCCGGCCCCCAGCACCAGCCCCAGCAGCGCCGCCAGGAGCACGATGCGCGGCGTGACGAGCGCGAACTTGAGGGTGGTGTCGTAGACGCGGGCGTAGTGCGCGTTCACGATCTGCGCGACCACGATCCCCAGCCCGCCGCCCAGGATGGATCCCACCACGGCGATGCCGATGGCCTCCAGCACGATGGCGCGGAACACGGTGCCGCGGCTGACGCCAATGAGCCGCAGCATCCCCATGTCGCGCTTCCGCTCATCCACCCGGATCACCATCACGCAGAGCAAAAAGATGGCGCTGGCCAGGATGGTGACGATGCCGATGGCGTCGTGAAAGCGCGATACGACGGCGAAGGTGGCGCTCGTCTCTTCCGCCAGCGCCGCGCTGCCGTACGCGCGCGTGCCGAACGCCACGCTCTCGATCCACCGCGCGGCGCTGTCCGCGTCCGCGCCGGGCGCCAGCACCACGGCGAAGCGGTCCACGCGGTCGTCCGTGGGGAGGAGCGCCTCCAGGTCCGGCAGGTGCAGGCGCACCTCTAAGTCGTTGCGGGCAATGCGGTTGGGGTCCGCCGCCCGCTCAAAGACCCCGCCCACGACGAACGGCCGCGCCTCCGCCGCTCCGGCCAGGGCGCGGACGCGCACGGTATCGCCCACGGCCAGCGGCACGGACTCCGCCAGCCGGCGCTCCACCAGCATCTCCGGCAGCTGCGCGGGCACCCCCGCCTGCAGCAGCGCCGCCATCCACATCATCGCGATCAAATCGGTCCTTCCCGGGATGCGGTCAACCTAGCTTCGGCAAAGCTGATGCGGGAGGGGCGCATCTCCGCCCGGTCCTCGGCGGCGCAAATCCGCATCCGCGCAATCTTTCCCGGCGCGTCCCCCGCTTCCCGAGAGGCGGGGGCGGGGCCGGAGCACAGGACCATGCTTTCACCGGAGGGAAGATTTCGGAAGAAAGCCTCCGCACCGCGAGAGGGCGGCCATCCCTCCCACTTCCCGCCGGGTGGACGGACCGTTACATTCCCGTTACCACATCCATCTTCCGTGCCGAAACCGTCCCATCCGCCTGCGGCGCCGCGCTTTTCTGCCGGATCATCCCGTCCTGCCGGACCGACGTTTCCAACTCCATCTATCATACATGAAAAACCTCTCCGTGGCCGTGCGGCTGCTGGTGTTCGGCGCGCTGGGCATCTTCCTGGTGCTGTGCGTGGGCACGGCCGGCCTGCTGGGGCTGCGCAGCACGGGTGCCGCGCTGGCGGACGTGACGCGCACCGCGTCGGAGATCCGGCTCCAGGGCGACGTGGACATGATGCACGACGCCATCCGCGCCGACGTGTACCGCGCCGTGGCCAGCCCCGCCGCCGCCGGCGAGGCCCGCGCCTCGTTCGACGCGGACGTGGCGCGGATGCGGCAGGCGCTGCAGTCGCTGGCCGCGCTGGAGACGGCGAGCGGCGGATCTGCAGAGACGGTTACGGGGGTGAGCGGCAGCCTGGACGCATACGTGGAGGCCGGCGCCGCGCTCATCGCCACGGCCCCCCGCGACCGCGACGCGGCGGTGCGCGGGATGGGCACCTTCGAGGCGCGCTTCGAGCAGCTGGGCACGGACCTGGGCGCGCTCACGGACCGCATCGAGTCCCGCGCGGCGGCGGCGCAGGCGGACGGGCGGGGCGCCTCCCGCCGGGCGCTCCTGGCCATGATCGTGACCACGCTCGTCGCCTTTGCCGTGCTGCTGGCGGTGGCGCTGGCCATCACCCGGATGATCGTGGTGCCCCTGCGCGAGGCCGTGGACGTGAACCGGCGGCTGGCCGAGGGCGACCTGACAGCCCGGGCGGAGCCCCGCGGCCGGGACGAGGTGGGCGCCATGATCAACTCCCTCAACGACATGGCGGGGCGGATGCGATCCGCCATCGGCCGCATCACCCAGCTCAGCGGGTCGCTGGCGGAGAGCAGCACGGAGATCACCGCCGCCGCGGGGGAGACGTCGGACCTGGTGGGGCAGCTGAGCGCCGTCATCGAGCAGATCACGGCCGGCGCGCAGGACCAGGCGCAGGCCGCGCAGAACACGGCGGAGGTGATGGAGGAGATGTCTGCCGCCATCGACCACGTGACAGACGACGCGCGCGCCCTGGCGGCCTCGGCGGACCAGAGCGTGTCGGCGGCGCAGGCCAGCACGGCCATCATCCAGCGCGCCATGGGGAGCCTGGACGAGATCCGCGCCGCCGTGCTGGAGGCCGGCGACCGCGTGCGCGAGCTGGATGCGCGCTCCGCGCAGGTGGAGCTGATCGTGGCGCGGGTGAACGACATCGCCGAGCAGACCAACCTGCTGGCGCTCAACGCGGCCATCGAGGCCGCCCGCGCGGGCGAGCACGGCCGCGGCTTTGCCGTCGTCGCGGACGAGGTGCGCAAGCTGGCCGACCTGTCCGCGCGCTCCACGGGCGAGATCGGCACGCTGGTGGAGCGCATCCGCCAGGGCACGGCGGACGTGACGGTGGCCGTGCAGGCGGGGACGGCGAGCGCCGAGGCGGGCTCCGGGCTGGCGCGCGAGGCGGCCGGCGCGCTGGACGAGATCCTGGGCGCGCTGGCGGGCACCAACGCGCAGGCGCAGCGCATCGCCGGCAGCGCGGAGGGGATGACGGAGCAGCTGGACCGCCTGTCCGCGCTGGTGGAGTCGGTGGCCGGCGTGGCGGAGGAGAGCGCGGCGGCGGCGGAGGAGATGGCCGCGCAGAGCACGGAGGTGCTGGCCTCCGTGCAGCGCATCGCCGCCGTGTCCGAGGGCGCGGACGACGGCGCGAGCTCGTCCGTGCACTCGCTGTCGCTCATGGCGCAGCAGCTGCGGCTGGCCGTGGCGGATTTTCGGGCGTGAGCAAAGTGCGGGAGTGCGGGAGTGAGCACGGGCGGAGATCGTGCCGGAATCGCATGCATCCGTCCTGAGCGGCTAAAGCCGCCGCTGGGAAAGCGGTAAGCCCTGTCTCGCGCTGACGCGCGATGCGAACAGGGCTTCAACTGCGTTACTTCGCCTTGGTGCACCGGGACGGTTCGCGACGGGGCAGTCCGCGAAGGCGGACTTCGCGATTTTCCAGCGGCGAATTCATTCGTTCGGCTGGAAGGCGGCCGGGGTGCACCCGGGCGACCCACGACGGGAGTCCGCGCAGGCGGACTTTGTGTCGTTGTTGCGGCGAATTCATTCGCTCGGCTGGGGGGCGGCCCCGATCCCGATAGTTCTCCCCCTCTCCCGGCGCAGTTTGCCGGGGGAGGGGGCCGGGGGGTGGGGGACGCCCATCATCCCCCATACAAAACAACAGAGGCGCGGAGATCATCTCTCCGCGCCTCTGCTTGTTATCTACATCTGCGCTTCGTACCCCGGGCTTGGTCGTTCTCCGCGTCTCCGCGTGAGACCTGCCGTCCCGCGCGCGTTACTGGCGCGTGGTGAGCGACACGCGGAGGGTGCGCGAGGCGCCCGGCATGATGTTGTTGTTGCCGTGCGACGTGGCATAGTACCGCGTATCGAACAGGTTCTCCACGTTCACCTGCGCGCCAAGCCCCCGCGCAAACCGCACGAACAGCGCGCCGTCCGCCCGGGTAAAGCTGGGCAGCGTGACCGTGTTGTCGATGGCGGCGAACATCTTTTCCTGGTGGATGATGCCCAGCCCCAGCCCCAGCGACGGCAGCACCTGCCAGCGGTTCCACAGCGACACCGTCATCTCCGGCACCAGCGGCACCCGCTGCCCCTTGGCCGCGGCGGCGGTGGTGCTCGTGATGCGCGCCCGCTGCGACGCGAAGCCGCCGGACACCTGCCACCACGGCGCCACGTTGCCGTTCACCCCCAGCTCCCACCCGCGGGTCCGCGCCTCGCCCGTCTGCACGATCTTGCTGGCGTCGTTGGGATCCGGCGCGGAGGTGTTGCTGCGCTCCAGCCGGTACACGGCCGCCGTCAGCGCCAGGTCCGGGCGCGCGTCCCACTTGGCGCCCACCTCGTAGTTGGTGAACTGCTCCGGCTCCAGCGTCTGCGTGGTGGCCGTCAGCGAGCTGAACTGGTCACCCGAGCTGGGCAGGTACGAGATGCTGTAGCTGCCGTACAGCGACACGGGCTCCACCGGCTTGAGCACCAGCCCCGCCCGCGGCGACACCAGGTCGTCGGCGCGGTCCAGGTCCTCGTCGGTGCGGTTGTTGTGGAATCCCACGTCGAACCGGTCGAAGCGCACGCCCGCCACCACCTGCACGTGGCGCGACAGCTCCAGCTGGTCTTGCAGGTACACCGCCGCGACGGTGGCCGTGGCGCGGTTGTCCGCGTCCGTGGCGCTCTGCCGGAAGGTGATGGGCGTCTCCACCGTGGGCGCGTCGAACGGCACGGCGAAGGAGGTGGCCGCGTCGTTGTAGTAGCCCGTCTCGCGGAAGTTCTCCGTCTCCTGCCGCCCCAGCTCCACCCCCGCCAGCAGCGTGTGCTGGATGGGGCCAGTGCCCACGGACAGCGTGAGGTCGGTCTGGTTGAAGAGGTTGGTGCGGTCCGTGGCGTTGTTGTAGGCCGACAGGTTCACCGTGGTCCCCGCCGCGTTCACGGCGCCGGGAAAGCTGTTCTGGTAGAACTTGTCGTAGCTCGTCCACCGCGAACGGTTGCGGATCGTCAGCCCGCCCACGGTGGCGTGCTCCACCAGGGCCGTGGCCGCGTGCACCCGCAGCGTGCTATAGCTCTCGTCCGGGTTGCCGAAGAACGTGGTGATGTCCGCGTCCGACGGGCGCCCCTCGAACGACGGGATGCCGCGGTCCACCGTGCGCTCGTCGTTGAACAGCTCGTACCCGGCGCGCACCGTGGTCCGCGCGCCCGGCGCGAACGCCACGGACGGGTTGATGCCGAAGCGCTCCAGGTCGTACCGGTCGCGGAAGCCGCCCGAGTTCTCGAACATCCCGTTGAAGCGCAGGGCCATGCCGGCGCCCAGCCCCTGGCCCAGGTCCACCGTGAGCCGCTTGTGGTCGAACGAGCCGCCCTCGGTGGTGATGACGCGCGTGGGCGCCCATTGGGCTTCCTTGCTCACGCGGTTCAGCACGCCGCCGCCGCCGCCCCGGCCAAAGATCATGGCGTTGGAGCCCTTGAGGGCCTCCACCCGCTCCACGTTGTACACGTCGCGCAGGTACTGCGCGTCGTCGCGCACGCCGTCCACGAAGAAGTCGGCCGTGCTGCTGTTGCCGCGGATGGTCGGCGCGTCGCGGTGCCCCTCGCCCTGCCCCATGGTCACGCCGGGGACGTAGCGCACCACGTCCGCCATCCCCTGCATGCTCTGGTCGGCGATGAGCCCCTGCGTCACCACCGTCACGGACTGCGGCGCGTCGCGCAGCGGGGTGTCGGTGCGGGTGGCGCTCGTCGTGCGCGCCGCGCCGTACCCGCGGCTGGTGGCGGCCACGACGGTCAGCGGGGTGAGCGTGTAGGTGTCGGTCTCCCCGCCGCGGGCCACGCGGACCGTGCCCTCTTCCGGAAAGCGCGCGGAGAGCCCCGTGCCGCCCAGCAGCCGGCGCAGCGCCTCGGCCGCCGTGTAGCTGCCGGTGAGGGCCTGGGAGCGCGCGTCGGCGGCGCCGGCCACGTCCAGCTCCACGCGCACGCCCGCCTGCCGGGCGAACTCACCCAGCGCCTCGCGGAGCGGCTGCGCCGGGATGTTGAAGCGGATGCGGGTCGTGGTGTCGTTCACGACGGGTGCCGCCGCCACGCGGAGCAGGGACACCGGATGAGAAGCCTGCGCGGCGGCCTGTGCGCTCACGAGCACGCAGCCGGCACCGACGAGAGAGAGCAGTCGCATGTCGAAAAGGTCTGAGCTGTTTCGGTTGAGAACGATTCTCAATCGCAGCACATAGTACAGGTAGACCCTCCCGCACGCAAGCACAAAAATGCAACGGGATGATGGCGATGCGCCCATCTCGTTGTTGTGAATCCACTTAAAGCATCTCCAGGCGAACTGTGGATTGGTCCGATGGCGCTATCGACCAAACTCGTGTCCGCCTGCGCGAGCCAGAGAAGCGATCGTCGTGGAGTGCTGCCAACCCTTCACGCCTTCTGTGCCGCACGAGAACCGCCCCCTCTCCACGCGAGGGAGAAGGGGCGGAGTGAGTGACGCAGTCGTCGCACTCACACGCTATTGGCAGACCCACTGGCCGTTTTGATTGTACCCGCACGAGTCACCCGCCCAAGCCACGAAGAACGGCTCGGACGTGACGCTCACCCCCCCGGAGGTCGCGACTACACGAACATAGAACGACCGGCGCGGAGCCGAGCGCATGTACGTAGCACCGCCAGTACCCACGTTCGTCCACGTGGTGGTCAGCACGCTGCGGAACTGCCACTGGTACGTCACCGCTCCTGGAGCACCCGACACGACCGCCGTCCAGATGCCGGCCTCGCCTGTGTACACAGACTGGGATCCGGTCACCGAAACCGCGAAGGCAGCGGAGACGTCGAGGGCGGCCGGCGATTCACCCGGGGCCGCGGCGTTGGGCGCAACCGGCTGGTCCGCGCAGGCGGCCACCGCGGCCAGCAGCAGTGTGGATCGTACGAACGCGAGGACTCGATGTAACCGAATCATGAGGAAACCTCCGGCTGGAAGAGGGGTGCCGCTTGCTTGTACCATGAGCTTGCTGGAGGTGCTCAGGGGAAGTACTCGCGGATACACATCAGCCAACAGAGCAGCCAATGATATTAGGGCGGCAAGAGAGATTAATTCTACCCAACCAACACCCAATGCACAAGGTGGATCGATCGGATTAGGACTTTGAACGCAGAAGCAGCCGAAGCTTAGCGCCGGCGTTTCCGGATGCGTCAGGCGCTGGGCGTAGCCGGAAGGCGGAGCGTGAACGTCGTCCCTTGGCCGGGGGCGCTGCGGAGGGTGAGGTCGCCGCCGAGGAGGCGGGCGAACTCGCGGCTCAGGGCCAGGCCCAGCCCCACGCCCCCCTCGCGCCGCGTGGTGGAAGAATCCGCCTGGAAAAAGGGCTCGAAGACGCGCTCGTGCAGCTCGGGGGGAATGCCCTCGCCGGTATCCGCCACCTCCAGCGACACGGCGTCGTCCGCGGCGGATAGGCGCACGGTGATGGTGCCGCCGCGTGCCGTGAACTTGACGGCGTTGCCGATCAGGTTCACCAGGATCTGCCGCACCATGCCGGGGTCCGTCCGCACCACGGGCACGTCGTCCGCGGCCTCCACCGCGAGGGTCAGCCCGCGCGCATCCGCCGCCCCGCGCAGGGCATCGGCCACGTCGCGGACCAGGGGGGGCAGGCGCACGGGCTCCGGCTGCACGCGCTTGGTGCCGGCCTCCACCCGCGCCACGTCCAGCACCTGGTCGATGAGCTCCATCAGGTGCACGCGCGCGCGCCGCATCCGGGCCAGCGCGCCCCGCTGCGCGTCGTTCACGGGGCCGTAGATCTCCTCCTCCAGCAGGCTGCTGTAGCCTTCCAGCGCGTTCAGCGGCGTCCGCAGCTCGTGGCTCATGGTGGCCAGGAAGCCGCTCTTGGCCTCGCTGGCGGCCTGCGCGCGCTCGTACAGGCGGGCGTTGCGCACGGCCAGCGCGGCCTGGTCGCCCAGCAGGGACAGGATCTCCAGCTCCTCCACGGTGAACGGCGGGCTTCCCGGGCCGCGCACCAGCCCCAGCATCCCCAGCCGCTCGTCGCCCGCGCGCAGGGGGCAGACGGCGTAGTACTCCACGCCCAGGCGCCGCATCCACGCCACGGCGGGGTGCACGGGCGCGTCGTCGCCGGAAAAGACGGTGGGCCCGCCGCGCCGGAACGCCTCGTCCGTCAGGCTGCCGTCCGTGCGGCCCCCCATCCCCCGCAGCGGCTCCAGCAGCCCCGTGGCCACGGCGACCCGCACCTCCTCGCCATCGTCGCTCACCAGCAGGGTGAGCCCGGCCCCATCCGCCCCCACCAGCTCGCCGGCCAGGTCCACGATGCGCTCCATCACCTCCGCCGGGTCCAGCGTGCCCGTGAGCGCCTCGGCCGCGCGCAGCAGGGCGCGGTTCACCTCCGCGCGGTGGCGCTCGCCGGCGTACAGGCGGGCGTTGTGCACGGCCAGCGCGGCGGAATCGGCGAACGCCTCCAGCAGCCGCGCGTCCTCCTCGCGAAAGCCGCCGCGCCGGTCCACCACCCCCAGCACCCCAAGCGACTCGCCGTACGCGCGCACGGGCACCAGCAGCAGGCTGGCGATCCCCTGCCGGCGCGCCAGGGGAAGGAGCGCGCTGGCCGCCGGAAGGTCGTCGATGTCGTTGAAGCGCTGCGTCCCCTCGCGCAGCACCAGCTCCGCCGCGGAGCCGGGGAGGGGCACCCGGGTGCCGTCCATGGGCGACATCACCCCCAGCGCGGGGGCCACGCGCACCTCCTGGCCGCCCGGCAGCGGTGTGGCGACGAAGCTGCCGCGGGCGCCCAGCAGCTCCATGCCGTTCTGCGCCACCAGCCGCAGCACGTCGTCCGGCTCCAGCGACGACACCAGGGCGCGCCCCATCTCCCGCAGCGCGCGGCTTTCTTCCGCGCGCAGGGCGGCGTTGGCAGCGGCGTGCTCGGCCTCCGTGGTGCGCTCCACCAGCGCCCGCTCCAGGGCCAGCTGGTTCGTGACGTCGTAGAACGCCACCATCCCCCGCTCCACCTCGCCAGCCGCGCCGCGCAGGGGCACGCCGGACGCCAGGATCTGCCGCTCGGCACCCTCCGGCATCCGCAGCACCATCTGCACATCGCGCACGGTCTCCCCGCGCAGCGCCCGCACCAGGGGGAGCGCGTCCTCGGGAAAGGGGGTGCCGTCCGGGAGGGCGATCTGCCAGCGCTGCGTGTATTCGCTGGCCCGTGCGGCGCTCAGGGCCTCGGCGCTGCGGCCGCCCATCGCCACGGCGGCGGGGTTCATGTACACGGTGCGGCCCACGGGCGCCTCGGCCACGATCACGCCCACGGGGAGCGTATCCAGCACGTCGAACAGGGCGCGCCGCTCCGCCTCCACCTCCCGCCGCGCGCGCACCAGCCCCGTGACCTCCACGGCCAGGATGAGCAGAAAGCGCGCGCCGCCCCCCTCCGCCGTGCCCAGGGGCTTGATGGAAAGGCGGAACCAGGCGGGGCCGCGGCGAAACCCCTCGAAGGGGAACTCGTCCGTCTCGTAGACCTCTTCCCGGTCGCGGACGCGCGCCAGCAGGCCGCCCACCCCCGTCTCCTCGTAGCGCGGCAGGAACTCGGAGATGGGGTGGCCGATGATGGCGCCCGGGCGCGACCAGGGCTCGTCCAGCAGGTTGGCGTACGCGGCGTTGGCCTCGATGACGACGAGCGTCCGCGCGTCGAGCAGCGCCAGGGCCACGGGGGCGCCGGCCACGATCTCCTCCAGCCGCCGCTCGCGGTCGGCGAGGGACGCGTGGGCCTCGGACACGCGCTGCTCCAGCTCCTCCAGCTCCGCGCGGGCGGTGACGTTGCGCAGCCGCACGCGCAGCTCGCCGCCGTCCACGGGCTCCGCCGTCACCTCCCACACGTAGCCGCCGCCGCGCTCGCGCTCCACGCGGACGGTAACGGCGGCGCGGGTGTCCATGGCCTGGCGCAGGGCGTCGGCCTCGGGGGTGTGCTCCCACTCGGGGACGGCGTCCCAGAAGGTGTCCACGCCGCCGCGGCCGCCCAGCAGGTCCAGGATCTCCAGCAGCGAGGCGTTTGCGTACCGAATGCGCCAGTCGCGGCCCAGCACGGCCACGCCGTCGCGGGCGTGGCCGAACAGCGCATCGTGGTCGCGCGCGCGGGCCTCGGGAGTCGTGGTCACGGTCCGGGTCGAGGGAAACAAGCGAGCCGTTGCGAGGGATGGACGGCCCGGCAAGATCACGGCCAGATGGGGCGCGCTTCGGACGGTGGCCCTCACCCGGCTCGTTCCTCGCCACCCTCTCCCACAAACTGCGTGGGAGAGGGGATACACTTCGACGAGCGCTGGTCCGCGGAATCGAAGATCGTAGCCGGACGGGCTTTCGCTACGGCTGGACGGGCCATGGATCGCGCCGGGAGGCGAGCTCCCTGCATGGCGAGGCGCCCCTCCCCCCGGCCCCCTCCCCGCTCGTTCCTCGCGGAGAGGGGGAGAATTGAATCGGGCAGAGACTCGCTGCGCCGCACATGGGCCCGTAGAAGTCTACACCCCCTCCCGCGCAGTTTGCGGGAGGGGGGTGGACGAGCCTGAGCGAGGCCGGGGGAGGGCGACCTGCGCCTCCCAGGGGATTGACAGCCGCCGCGCCTCTTTCTAACCTTTTCGGACACGATTGCTCGTACACGAATCACAGGAGGTACCGCATGCGGATTCTGGATCTGGAAGCGCTGCACGTCGAAACGACCGTGATGCAGCCGGAGTTCGAGGAAGGCTTTGACGGCGGCGACTACGCGGCGTCCGTGCTGTACAACACGCTGACCCAGCCGATCCAGCGGCCGAACACCAACTCGTCGCCCTGCTACGCCTGAGTCGCCGCTGTCGCACGCGCTCCAACGGGCATGCGGAAGGTGACGGCGCGCACGCTGGCGTCCGGATCGCTGACGAGGAAGGCTCTCTCCCGCTCGCCGGGAGAGAGCCTTCTGCGTTCGCGGAGGCGAGCCCGCTCGCCGGCGGAAAGAGAACTTCATCCCGCACGAGAGCCAGCTTTCCGGCACAGGATGGGGTGTACACCCTCTCCCACGCAGTTTGTGGGAGAGGGTGGGTGAGGTTTACGAACCCGGGTGAGGGCCCTCGCCCCCCGCCGCGCGCGGGCCTACATTCCGCGGCGAATCGGCATCCACCCCCGTCCCGGAATCCAAGCCGCAATGGCCGTGACCCGTCCCCGCCGCGCGCTGCTGGTGTTCCTCGACGGGGTCGGCATCGGCGCGGGGGACGCGGCGTTCAACCCGTTCGCCACGGCGCACCTGCCGCGTCTCCAGGCACTGCTGGGCGGCCGCCGGCCCATCGCGGAGCACATGGACGAGGACGGGCGCATCGTCACCGACCGCGCGGTGCTGGTGGCGGCGGACGCGACGCTGGCGATGGACGGGCTGCCGCAGAGCGGGACGGGGCAGACGTCGCTGCTCACGGGGCGCAACGCGGCGGAATTGTACGGGCGGCACTTCGGCCCGTGGGTGCCCACGCCCGTGCGGCCCATGCTCGCGGCGGAGAACCTGCTCAGCCGGGCCGTGGCATCCGGCGCGACGGCGGCGTTCGCCAACGCGTACCCGCTGGCCGGGGCCGATCCGCGCATCTTTCGCCGCCCCGCCGCGCCCATGCTGGCCGCGCAGTCCGCCGGCGCGCTCACCCGCGGCGTGGCGGAGCTGGCGGAGGGGACCGCCGTGGCGTCGTCCATCACCAACGAGCGGTGGCGCGAGCGGCTGGGGAGCGACGTGCCGGAGGTCACGCCCGAGGAGGCGGCGCGGACGCTGGCCCGCATCGCGTCCGGCGCGGAGATGACGCTGTTCGCGCACTACGACACGGACTACACGGGCCACCGGGGCGCCCTCCCCGCCGCCATCGCCGCGCTGGAGCGGGTGGATGCGTTCCTGGGGGCGCTGGTGGATGCGCTGCCGGCGGACGCGCTGCTCATCGTCAGCAGCGACCACGGCAACCTGGAGGACGTGCGCGCCGAGCACACCCGCAATCCCGTCCCGCTGCTGGCCGTGGGCGCGGGACGCGAGGCGTTCGCGGACGCGCGGTCCATCCTGGACGTGGCGCCGCGGATCATGGAGATGACGGGACTGGCGGCGGATTCGCGGGATGCGGATGCGCCCATCGATCGATAGAACGAGGAGACGACGGCGGATGGATAAAGGACGCATCCGGGCGGTGCTGTACGACTTCGACGGCACGCTGGCGGACAGCACCGAGCTCATCATGCGCAGCTACCGGCACACCATGGCCACGCACCTGGGCCAGGTGCCGCCGGACGAGGACTGGCTGAGCGGCTTTGGGATGACGCTGGAAACGCAGCTCAACCGCTTCGCCCGCCACCCGGACGAGGCGCTGGCGATGCTGGATACGTATCGCGACTTCCAGGACACCATCCACGACGAGCTGCTGCGCCCGTTTCCCGGCGCGGCGGAGACGGTGGCGGAGCTGGAGCGGCGCGGCTACCTGCTCGCGATCGTCACCAGCAAGCACCGGCGGTCGGCGATGCGGGGGATGGAATTGTGCGGCATCGTGAGCCACTTCGACGTGATCGTGACGCCGGAGGACGTGCGCGAGCCCAAGCCGCACCCGGAGCCCGTGCTGTTCGCGCTGGAGAAGCTGGGCGTGCGGCCGGAGGAGGCGCTGTTCGTGGGCGATTCCCCGCACGACATCGCGGCCGGCAAGGCGGCGGGGACGCGCACGGCCGGCGTGCTCTGGGGCCCGTTCCCCCGCGAGGCGCTGGAAAAGGCGCAGCCGGATGCGTTCCTGGAGACGCAGGCGGATGTGCTGCGGCTGCTGGAGGAGGGCTGAGGCCGGCTCCCAGGAATCGGCGTCCTCCCAGAATTGGCGCCTCCCCGGAATAGCGGAAGGGCGGGATCCGTCCGCGTTTACGAGCACCGCGACGGAGCGGCTAAAGCCGCCGCTGGGACTGCGGTAAGCCCTGTCTCGCGCCGACGCGCTCTGCGAACAGGGCTTCAACTGCGTTCCCCCAGTTCCGCGACCAAGCCGTCACTCCGAAAGCGCGAATCCCGCCTCCACCCACGGCACTCCGCCCGCGCCGGACCTGTCGGCGAAGGCCGACATCACGTTTTCGGTGCCGCGATTTCAATCGCCGGGTCTGGATGCCCGCTGTCCCGACGGCGGCATTCACGGCAAGACATCCGCGTGCGGATCTTCAGCCGATCGGCATCGCACGCACCTGGCCTCCCGCCCGTCCACTCGGCAGCCTTTAGCTGCGCGGGGCGGCGCGGCTTTGCCATCCATCCCCCCGTCCGCTATCTTGGGCGCCCTCAATCCAGGCCCCCCGCGCCCGTGCGCGGGGTTCGAGCGTTAACGATCCACGGAGCGGCTTTCCCATGCGGATGCTGGTGCTGGGGGCGGGGCTGCAGGGAAGTGCCTGCGCCTACGACCTGCTTGCCTATACCGACCACGACGTGGTCCTGGCCGACCTGAACGTCGACCACCTTCCCGCCTTCTTGCAGCCGTACCTGGGCAACCGGCTCACGGCGGTGCGGGTGGATGCCAACGACCGCGCCGGCGTCCGCCAGCTGATGGAAGGCATCTCCGCCACCATGAGCGCGTTCCCGTACTACTTCAACCTCGGGATGACCGAGGCGGCGGTGGACGCGGGCTCGCACTTCTGCGATCTGGGCGGCAACACGCAGATCGTCCAGGACCAGAAGGCGCTGGCCGCCCGCGCCGCGGCCAAGGGCATCACCGTGGTGCCGGACTGCGGCCTGGCCCCGGGGATGGTGAACATCCTGGCGGAGCACGGCATCACGCAGCTGGACCAGGTGCAGTCCGTGCGCATCAAGGTCGGCGGCCTGCCGCAGAAGCCGGAGCCGCCCCTCAACTACCAGGTGGTGTACAGTCTGGAGGGCGCGCTGGACTACTACACGACGCTCTCGTGGGTCCTGCGCGACGGCAAGCAGACGCAGGTCAAGGCGCTGTCGGAGATCGAGCACCTGGACTTCCCCGGCATCGGCACGCTGGAGGCCTTCCACACCGCGGGCGGCCTGAGCACCATGGCGCAGCGGTACGAGGGCAAGGTGCCCACGATGGAGTACAAGACGCTGCGCTACCCCGGCCACGCCGAGATGATGGCCGTCATGCGTGACATCGGCCTGATGGGGCTGGAGCCGGTGGACGTAAAGGGCACCAAGGTGGTGCCGCGCGACGTCTTCATCTCCATCGTGGGGCCGCGGCTCAAGAAGGACTACAAGGAGAGCCCGGACCAGGTGGCGCTGCGGGTGGAGGCCGAGGGCACCGACAAGGGCGACCACGTGCTCTACCGCTACGACCTGCTGGACCGCTACGATGCGGACACCGGCATCACGGCGATGATGCGCACGACGGGCTTTTCGCTGGCCATCACGGGTGCCATGCAGGCCGCGGGCAAGGTCAAGCCGGGCGTGTGGACGCCGGACGAGGCCATGCCGCCCCGCGAGTACATCGCCGCCCTCGCCGAGCGCGGCGTAGTGATCCAGGAGAGCCGGATCGTCCTCCGCTGAACTGAGTGCGTGAGTGCGTGAGTGCGTGAGTGCGGAAGGGGCCCCGCGGCATGCCGGGCCCTTTTTGCGTGAGCGGAGGCCGCGACGGAGCGGCTAAAGCCGCCGCTGGGACTGCGGTAAGCCCTGTCTCGCGCCGAGGCGCGACACGAACAGGGCTTCAACTGCGTTACCCCAGTCGGCGACGAGGGCCGGCATTCCGAGAGAGGCCGCGCGATCCGCGCCCACGCGCACGGCACCCCCGCGCCGGACCCGTCGGCGAAGGCCGACATCACGTTTTCGGTGCCGCGATTTCAACTCAAATCCTGCAATCGACAGTTCGCGTTCGCGTCCAGTCTGCTCGGAAGAGGATTCAGGCGGCCGATCGGGGACATCAGGAG
>DATING010000598.1:0-1602 GCA_035474555.1 Longimicrobium sp.
CGAAGGGGACGCCGCAAGTCCCGCGTATGGGGGCGCCCTTCCGCCGGCCGTCCATCAGGACATTTCCCATCCGTCCACCCGGGGACGGGAGCGCCCGCGCGGGCGCTCCGTCTCCCCCATGGGCGGGCGCGCCCGGAGCCGGCGCGCCTCCGCCCCGGAGCAACGGCCATGAAGGCACGGCTTGCACGCAGCAGCACCACCCGACCGCGTGGCAGGCGCCGTAACATTTCCCGGCGCTGGTGCATCCCCCCCGCCATCCTGCGCGAGCCCGACGAGACGCTGGAGGCCTCGCAGATCCTGGAGGAGTTCAAGGGCGACCTGGGGCTGCTCCTGTGGAACTCGCTGCGAGACGTGACCCTGTGGTCCTCCATCGAGCCCCACCGGCGGGAGGGGCTGTTCACCGGCGATGCGGCCCAGAAGCGGCTGGACCTGCTCAAGGGGTGCGCGGGGGAGCCCATGCTGCAGGTGTCGTTCAGCGCCCTGATCGCCCTCGTCGACTCCCCCAGCGGGGCGGACGGCGAGATCGTGAGCCTGGTGTGCCTGGAGGTGTCGCGCTGGGCGCTGGAGCGGGGCGCGTTCGGCACGTCGCTGGCGTATGCGCAGGCCGCGGCCCTGTCTTCGCCCGAAGACGCGGGCCCGGCGCACACGGTGGGGAGCCTGGCTCTGCGCTGGGGCCGCGGCGCCCGCGCCGAGACCTGGCTGCGCCGGTGCATCGGCCTGGCGCGGCGGGGCAAGGACTGGCCCAGCTACGCGCTGGCGTACGTGGACCTGGGCACCCTGTACGCGCGGCGCGACAAGCCCTTGATGGCGCGCCGCTACTTCACCCAGGCCATGCGCGCCGGGCGCCGCCACGGGCTGCTGGCTACCCGCGGCGCCGCCCTGCACGGCCTCTTCCTGCTCGCCATGGAGGCCGGCGACCTGGACGATGCCGAGCGGTACGCCAAGGCCTCCATGCGCGCCTACGGGCGGGGGCACGCGGCGCTCCCCGGCCTGCTGCACGACATCGCCTACCTGTGGGTCACGCGCGAGAACTTTCCGCGCGCCATCCCCATGCTGCAAAAGCAGCTCGTCTCGCGCACGGAGCCGGCGGAGCGCGCGCTCACGCAGGCCATCCTGGCCCGGGCCGCCGCGGGCACGGGCGAGCGCCGGCTGTACGAGGAGGCGTGGAGCAGCGCGTGGTCCCTCATCAACCGCCCCGGCGCCCGCGAAGACAACTCGCGCATCCGGCTGGAGCTGGCGCGCGCCGCGGCCCGGCTGCGGGACTGGGTGCGGCTGGAGCAGGCGGCCCGTGTGCCCACCACCGGCCCGTCACGCCCCACCGACCGCCGCGTGGCCGAGCAGCTGGCCGAGCTGGCCAGCTTCGGGCGGCACCACGGGCTGGCGCTGGCCGGATGAGACCGTCGGCGTGACCGGTAGGAACACAGGCCGAGCGGGACAGACGCCGAAGGGGCGCTTTTTTTGAGACAACGGTGTCCACTTCGTTAACTGGGAGCGCCGGCCGGCGGATGGATGCGGTCCATCGCCGTCACGGCGCCCTCCGTTCCGATGCCCAAACGCGAAGACGCGGAGAGGATTTCCTCTCCGCGTCTTCCTGTTTCTCCG
>DATING010000599.1:0-4148 GCA_035474555.1 Longimicrobium sp.
GGCGCCGACCGAAGGATCTACCGTCCCGCAATCGAACTTCGACGACGTGCGCGGACTGTCCCGCCCAGCGGATTCTCTGCACCGTGCGCGCCGTCACCTTTCGACGCAGCGCGGAGGAGAGGGCGTCACACGGGATCGAAAGCAACCGTGACGGGGCCGGATCCCCGTTGCGGGGGCTTGGGTCAGGGCACGGGATGGTAGATCCTTCGGTCGGCGCCATGGATCTCGCCATGGATGGTATCGGCGGCGCCTCCCTCAGGAAAACAACGTGGGGGCGATGTGTCTCCACCGGCGGCCGGCGGTCGGGATGTGCTTTCGGGGCGGCACTCCGACCGTGACGTGGTGTCCGCGGAGGCGGACAGCGTGATGTTGTAGCCGCGAATTCATTCGCTTTCCTGTCCTTCGCGTTGATCTCCGACCGGCAGAAAAAAGGCCGGCCCCGCAGAGAGCGGAGCCGGCCTTCATCCCACGCGGCGGAGCGGATCAGGCCGCGGGCTGCTCCACGGCCTCGATGGCGATGGAGATGGTCACCTCGTCGCCCAGCACCACGCCGCCACCCTCGGCGCCGCGATTCCACGACACGCCGTAGTCCATGCGGTTGATCACCGTCTGCGCCTCGAAGCCGATGCGGCGGCGCCCGGCCGTCCCGCCCACGTCCAGCATCCGCCCCTCCAGCACCACCGGCTTGGTCACGCCGCGGAGGGTCAGGTTGCCGTGCACCTGCAGGTCGCGCCCGTTGGCCACCACGCGCGTGCTGCGGAACGTGATGGTGGGATGCGTGGGCGCGTCGAAGAAGTCCGCCGAGCGCAGGTGCGTGTCGCGGCGCTCGTTGTTGGTGTCGATGCTGGCCGTCTGGATGTCCACGGACACCGAGCCGCCCGCCAGGCTCGCGGGATCGGCCACGATGGTGCCGCTCCACGTGTTGAACGAGCCGTTCACCCGGCTCACCAGGTGGCGGATGCGGAACGTGAGCTCCGAGTGCGACGCGTCGATCTGCCAGCGCACGGGCGCGGCGGCGGCGGCGGCGGCGGTCGGCAGCGCGGCGCGGGGAGCCGGCGCGGCAGCCGCGGCGGCGGCGGCCAGGGCGGGGACGGCGGCCAGGGACAGCAGGGTGCGGAGTCGCATGGGACGATGTGCTGGTGTGCGGTGGGTTTCCGGGATCTCCGCGCGACGAAACGCCGCCCGGCGGGGGCGGCGTTCTGCGGATGCGCGGCGGGAGATGCCCCGGCGCGGCGTGGGATCGAATGCACCCAATCTACACGGGACGCGCCATGGGATACAGGGGTGATGCGCCGCCCTCATCCATCCGTCATCCCGCCGTCACAGGTCCTCGGGCGCCACCCAGCTCAGCTCCACGCGCACGGGACGGGGAAAGCTGCGCCCCTCGATCGAAACGTACGCCTCCTTGCGGCCCCGGGCGGGAAGGTTGTTCACGGAGCCGTTCTCCACCAGCACGCTGCCCTCCGCGTCCAGCAGGCGAAAGAACACCGAGCCCAGCGGGACGGCGGAGCGGTTGACGGCGACCACCTCCACCCCCGTCTGCCGGCTGTAGGGGCTGGATTGCACCTGGACAATCTCCAGCCGCAGCGAGTCCGCGGCCCGCGCGGCCTGCACCCGGTACACGGCCTGGGGCGCCAGGTAGCTCCAGCGCTGGTGCAGCGCGGGTGGCAGCGCCTCCATCATCCGCATCACCCGCTCGGCCACGGGGCGGCAGGCGCGCGTGTCCGTGCCGGAGGGACAGATCGCGTCCAGCGAATCCAGCGCCAGCAGCAGCGGCCCCACCTCCGCGGAGGCGATCGGCAGCTTCCACCCGTCCGCGCCCCGCACCAGCACGACCATCTCCTCAGTCTCCGTGCGGGGCATGATGAGCAGCTCCGCCTCCGTCGGCTCGCCCAGGCGGGGCTGGACGACGCCGTTCACCGTCTCCCACACGTACAGGTCACGCTGGCTCATGTCCGGCCCGGTCCCCTTCACCATCCACCACGCCGTGTCGTTGCGCACGCCGGACAGATAGGCCGAGCGGGGCGAAAAGTGGCGCAGGTCCCGGGGCCGGTGCAGCTCGCGCATCACCCGCGCGCCGTTCTCGTTCCGGTCGTCGGCGGCCACGAGCAGCTCCAGCTGCCGGGTCTCATCACCCATGGCGCCAGCCTGCATGAACGCGAGCACCTCCTCGCGTGAGCCGCCGTCCTGCCCGGCCGCCGCTTGTGACTCGCAGGCGGCGAGCGGGAGGAGCGCAACCAGGAGCAGCCCCAGGCGGACGGCAATCCCCCGGCGCGCGGCGGAGCGGCGCCGGATGGTGTTCGTGGGATGGTTCACGTCAGGGAAGCAGAGGGTACGGCGGATGGAGTGCGGCGGATGATCCCGTCCCGCGGACGGAGATCACCCGGCGGCGCAACCCAAGTGGTTTCGCGAAAGGGAGATACGCGCCCGCGCGCCGGATGTTTCAGCCGCGGCGGCGAAGGATGCGGCGCAGGTCGGCCTCGGCGGCGATGTAGGCGAACGGGGCCCAGTCCTCCGCGCTGGTTACGCGCCAGAAGATCTCCTCCGCCTGCTCCGGGCGGCCGTTGTACAGGTGCCAGTTGCCCACGCCGTACCCGTGCGCGGCCACGGCCGCGGCGTCCTGCCCGTTGGGCGGGAGGAGCGAATCCGGCGAAACGAGGCCCTTGTACATCAGCAGGCGCTGGTGGTAGGCCCGGTTCTCCAGGATCTCCATGTCCGGGCGGATGGGCTCCAGCACCGCCGCCGCCTCTGCCTCGCGCCCGGCGCGGCGCAGCGACGCGTACAGCCACTCGCTGGACGAGACCCGCGTGTCGTCGTTGCGCGACACGATGAGCGCGTTGCGAAAGCCGTACGCCGCGCGGTTGAAGTCGCCGCGAAGGTAGTGGGCCAGCCCCAGGTGATACCAGATGTTGAAGTGCAGGGTGCTGCGGGGGATGTTCTGCGCGTTTGGGCGGCCGTCCGGCTCCACCTGGTCCGGCGTGCCGGCGATGAGGTTGGCGGCGCGCTGCAGGTCCTGCACCGCCTCGTCAAAGCGGCGGACGGTGATGTAGCGGTGCCCGCGGTGCCGGTACATCCGCGGGTCGTCGGGATGCTTGCGGACGCCCTCCGTAAAGATGTCGATGGCGTCGCCAAAGCGGTCCAGGTACGCCACGCGGCGCCCCAGCCAGATGATGGCGTCGGCGTTCTCGGGGTCCCGCTGGTACACGGAGTACGCGGCCGTGAGGTCCGCCTCCCGTGCCTGGCGCTGGTCCGGCGGCAGCTGGCGGGCGTAGAGGGGCGCGCCCAGCAGCGACACGGCCTCGGGGGGGCCGGACGCGGTGGGGGAATTGCGGCGGCCCCCCGCGCAGGCGGTGAGCAACCCGGCCAGGACCAGCGCGAGCGCGGCGGCGAGCCTCTTCAACGGGGGTGCTCCCGGGTTTGCGCGGGACGGCGGCGCACCCGCCGGCCGTCCCCGGCGGGACGGCCGCGCGGCGGAGGGCGCCGGTGCGGAGTGGAGTGGATGGTTCCGAGCGGTTGGAGAATATGCGGGAACCGGCGGCTTGAAAAGGGGTTCAGCCCGCCGGGACCCGTTACTGCCCCATGCGCAGCGGCATGGAAAGCTGCCCCGGGACGGGGTAGCCGTCCTCCATGGCGGGGATGAAGGCGATGGAACGCACGTAGTTCAGCACGCGGTTCTCGCTGCCGATGCGGGCAATGCCGCGCTCCACCCGCGCGTCCGTCACGTTGCCGCGCGAGTCCACCGCCACCCGCACCCATACGGTGGACGGCCCGGCCATCTCCGCTACGGACGGCGGCGCCCACGCGCTGCGCGCATCGCCCCAGGCCGTGGCCACGGGGCTGCCCCACCCCGTCTCCTGCGCAGTGCGCACCCGCGCCGAGCACACCTCCGTGCGCCCCACGCGCACCCGCGGCGCCTCGCCCAGGTCCACCCGCAGCCGCACGCTCCACTCGCTCGCCGCCGCGTCCCCGCGCCGGCGGTGCGCGAACGCCAGCCGCTGCAGCGCCTCGGCCAGGGCGTCGGTCACGCGGTGCTCGATGACGTCGCGGCGCACGTTCACCCCCTCCGCGTCGTAGCGCAGGGCCAGCAGCACGTGCCCCGCCGGGCTCCCCGCCGCGCGCCACGCATCGGCCACGGCGGCGGCGAACGC
>DATING010000600.1:0-2496 GCA_035474555.1 Longimicrobium sp.
CGCGCGACGCATCCCTCGCAGGCCACGGAGGTGGCCCGATGAGCCCGGCGCGCCGCCTCGCCGCCCGCGCCGACCGCTGGCGCGCGCTGGTGGGGCTGCTGGTCACGGGGGGGCGCGGCACGCTGGCGGGGTTCGGTGCGCTGGTGCTCGCCGCCGGCCTCCTTCCCACCGTCGTGATCCTGGCCACCGGCGCGTTCGTCGCCGCCCTTCCCGCCGTCGCGGGGCAGGGGTTGGCCGGCCCCGCGGCGCGGCCGGCCGTCCTGGCCTTCGCCGCCGTGGTGCTGGCGCTCGTGGGCCGCGCCGTCTGCGCCACCGCCGCCGCCCACGTGTCCCGCGTGATCGACGACGCGCTGTCGCTGGAGGTTCACCGGCGGGTCGCGGCGGTCACCCTGGGCACCCCGGGGCTGGAGCCGCTGGACGACCCCGCGCGCGCCGACCGGCTGCAGGCCATCCACGAGGCCGACCGGCGCGGGGTGCTGCGGCGCACGGCGGCGTGCATCAGCACCATCGGCACCACCCGTGTGCGGGGGCTGGGTGCGTTGGTGGTGCTGCTGGCCTTCAGCTGGTGGGCGCCGCTGCTGCTGGCCGGGGCGTGGTACCTGACCAACCGGCTGTTCATGAAGGTCACGGAGAAGGGGATCAGCTTCGACAGCAGCGCCGGCCCGACGCGCCTGCGCCGCGCCGCGTACGTGCGCTCGCTGGCCATGGGGGGGGCGGCCGCCAAGGAGGTGCGCGTCTTTGGCCTGGGCGAGTGGGTGGTGGCCCGCTACGGCGAGGCCTGGCTGGACGCGCTGCAAATGATGTGGAGCAGCCGCCGGAGCAGCCGCGGGCTCACCACCGCCACGGCCGTGGCGCTGGCCGTGTCGCACGGCGTGGTGCTGGCCGCGCTGGCCCTGGCGGTCTCGCGCGGCGAGCTCACCGCCGCCGCGCTCGTGGTCTTCGTGCAGGCCGTCATCGCCACGGTCGACCTGGGGATCGTGGGCGACCAGCAGTTCTTCCTCGCGCAGTCGCTGGCGACCGCCGAGCGCGTGGCGCGGCTCGTCACCGACACGCCGCCGCCGTCGTTCGACGACGAGGCGACGCTGCCGGCGCACGCGTCCGCCGCCTCGCCTGCAGCCGCGCCTGCGCCGACGGACCGGGTGGCGCTGCGGCTGGACGGGGTCCGCTTCACCTACGGCGGCCGCGAGCGCCCCACGCTGGACGGGCTCACGCTGGAGGTGCCCGCCGGGCAGTCGCTGGCCGTGGTGGGGGAGAACGGGGCGGGAAAGAGCACGCTCATCAAGCTGCTGTGCGGGCTGTACACGCCGCAGGACGGGAGCATCGCGCTGGACGGCGGGATGTCGCCCCGGGAGGCGCGGGGGCGCGTGGCGGCCATCTTCCAGGATTTCGCGCGGTACCCGCTCCCCCTGCGCGAGAACGTGGCGTTCGGCCACCTGCCGCTGGCGGGCGACCCCGCGGCGCTGCAGTCCGCGCTGGACGACGCGGGCGCGGGCGACCTTCCGGGCCGCCTGCCGCACGGGTGGGACACGGTGCTCTCGCGCGAGTACGAGCACGGCACGGACCTCTCTGGCGGCCAGTGGCAGCGTGTGGCGCTGGCGCGGGCGCTCGTCGCCGTGCGCGGCGGGGCCGGGCTGCTGATCCTGGACGAGCCCACGGCCAACCTGGACGTGCGGGCGGAGACGGAGCTGTTCGAGCGGTTCCTGGAGGTGACCCGCGGCGTGACCACCATCCTGGTGTCGCACCGCCTGTCCAGCGTGCGCCGCGCCGACCGCATCGTGGTGATCGACGACGGCCGCGTGGTGGAGGATGGGTCGCACAACGCGCTGATGGCGGCCGGCGGCCGGTACGCGGCCATGTTCCGCCTGCAGGCCGACCGGTTCGCCGCCGAGGCGGCCGGCGTGGGAGAGGAGACCGGGGAGGGAGAGGAGACCGGCGTGGAAGAGGAGACGGCCCATGCGTGAGCAACTCCGCGCCGTGCGCCTGCTGGTGGGGACGGCTTGGCGCACGGACCCGTGGCGCAGCGCCGGGCTGCTGCTGGAGCCGCTGGGGCAGATCCAGGGGCCGCTGCTGGCGGTCTGCCTGGCGGTGGTGACGGACGCGGCCCTCAAGGGCGACACGCGGCGGATCGCCTGGGGGGTGGCGGGGATCGGGGTCATCCGCGCCGGCGGCTTCGCGGCGCGGTGGGCCGGCGTGTGGATCCGCAGCCGCCTGGCCGAGGAGGTGGGGCTGGTGCTGGACCGCCGCATCGCCTCCATCACCGCCGGGGTCCCCGGGGTGGAGCACCACGAGCGCCCCGACATGCAGGACCGGCTGGAGGTGCTCCGGCAGCAGCAGGGCCTGCTGGGGGGCGCGCTGAACGCCCTCGTCATTACCGCCAACACGGTGGTCGTGGGGGTGGTCACGCTGGGGGCGTTCGCCTTCGTGAACCCCTGGCTCCTCCTGCTGGTGCCGCTCGCGCTCCCCGCCATTCCCCTGGCCGCGGTGCAGCAGCGCTGG
>DATING010000601.1:0-6215 GCA_035474555.1 Longimicrobium sp.
GACGGCACCGTCCCGTCCAATCTCCCTCCCCCACGCAGTTTGTGGGGGAGGGTCGGGGAGGGGGGCGCTCCGCCCGCGACGAGTCTCCGCGCCGCTCACGGATCTACTCCCGCACTCCCGCACTCCCGCACTCGTCCCGTCTCAGTCCCGTAACTGGCCCACCCCTTGCTGCCCGCCCCGCCCTGACGTGCCGGTCCTGCCGAGTCAGTCCGGATGCATCCCAATCCACACGACAGCGAGAACCGATGCCGGGAACGATCGACGCCAGCCGCAAGGTGGTCATCGAGAACGTCGAGCCCGAGCTGGACTGCGGGCGATACGCAATCAAGCGCGAGGTGGGCGACACCGTCACCGTGCTCGCCGACATCTTCAAGGAAGGCCACGACGCCATTGCCGCCGCCATCTGGTACCGCCCCGAGGAGGAGGAGGCGTGGCGCGAGGCGCGGATGGCGTTCTGGGACAACGACCGCTGGAAGGGCACCTTTCCCGTGGACCGCAACTGCCGCTGGTACTTTACCGTCGTCGCCTGGACGGACGCGTTCGGCACGTGGCAGAGCGACCTGCGCAAAAAGTACAACGCGGGGCAGGAGGTGCTGCTGGAACTGTTCGAGGGCGCGCAACTCCTCGCCGCGGCCGCCCAGCCCCTGGCCGCGGGGGCGGACCGCGACCGGCTGATGGAGTTCCTGCGCGAGATCGCGGGCGACGAGAAGCTGGCGTCCGGCGGGCTCATCCCCCGCAGCGCGTGGAGCACCTTCAGCGCGGACGTGGAGGGCGGATCGCACCTCACCGTGGCGGAGCGCGTGGCCGCGGCGCTGGATCCCGGCCTGCTGGAGCTGATGGAGCGCTATCCGCTCCGCGAGGACCTTACCCGCTACGAGCGCGAGCTCCCCGTGCAGGTGGACCGCGTGGCCGCGCGCTTCGCCGCCTGGTACGAGCTCTTTCCGCGCTCCATGTCGGACGACGAGTCGCGCCACGGGACGTTCGACGACGTCATCAGGAAGCTGCCGTACGTGCGCGACATGGGCTTCGACGTGCTGTACTTTCCGCCCATCCACCCCATCGGCTTCAAGTTCCGCAAGGGCAAGAACAACACGCTCAACCCGGGGCCGGACGAGCCAGGCGTGCCCTACGCCGTCGGCAGCGACGCGGGCGGGCACAAGGCCGTGCACCCGGAGCTGGGCACGCTGGAGGACTTTCGCCGCATGGTGGCCGCCGCGCGCGAGCACGGGCTGGAGATCGCGCTGGACTTCGCCATCCAGGTGTCGCCGGACCACCCGTACGCAAAGGAGCACCCGGGCTGGTTCTACATCCGCCCGGACGGCACCATCATGTACGCCGAGAATCCGCCCAAGAAGTACCAGGACATCTATCCGCTGAACTTTTACGGGGACGACTGGGAGGCGCAGTGGGCGGAGTGGCGCGACGTCATCCTGCACTGGGTGGAGCAGGGGGTAAAGATCTTCCGCGTGGACAATCCCCACACCAAGCCGGTGCAGTTCTGGGAGTGGATGATCCGCGAGGTGCAGAAGGACCACCCGGAGACGGTCTTCCTCTCCGAGGCGTTCACGCGCCCCAAGATGATGCGCGCGCTGGCCAAGGCGGGGTTCACGCAGAGCTACACGTACTTTACCTGGCGCAACTTCAAGGGCGAGCTCACGGAGTACTTCACGGAGCTCACGCAGGGCCCCATGAAGGACTACTTCCGGGGCAACCTGTTCCCCAACACGCCGGACATCAACCCTGAGTTCCTGCAGCGGGGCGGCCGTCCGGCGCACATGATCCGCGCCATCCTGGCGACGACGCTGTCGTCCGTCTACGGCATCTACAGCGGCTTCGAGCTGTGCGAGGCCACGCCGCTGGCGCCGGGCAAGGAAGAGTACCTGGACAGCGAAAAGTACCAGATCAAGGCGTGGGACTGGGACCGCCCCGGCAACATCCGCCCGCTGATCACGCGCCTGAACGAGGTGCGCCGGCAGAACCCCGCGCTGCAGGAGTACGACAACCTGCGCTTCTATCCGGCGGACAACGACAACGTCCTGTTCTACGGCAAGATGACGGAGGACCGGACGTCGATGGTGTTCGTGGCCGTGAACCTGGACCCGTTCGCCGCCCACGAGACCATGCTGCACTTTCCCCTGCCGGACATGGGGATCGGCTGGCACGACCCGTGGGAGGTGGAGGAGCTGCTGACGGGCCAGCGCTTCTTCTGGCACGGCGGCTCGCAGCACGTGCGCCTGGAGCCCGATGCCCCCGGCCGCGTGTTCCGCGTCCGCGCCTGGCGCAGCTCCGAGCACGGCTTCGACTACTTCATGGAGCCCACGCTCGTGTAAAAAGCAGTGCGAAAGTGCGAGAGTGCGAAAGTAACCGCATCGCTCTCGTACTTTCGTTCTTGTCTCCCTCCCCCACGCAGTTTGTGGGGGAGGGTCGGGGAGGGGGGCGCCCGGCCCGCGCTGCAGCACCGCTTCACGGCACAAGTCCCGTGCTCGTCCGTTGTCGTCCCCGCGCTCGTTCTCGCCAGCACGGAGGATGCACCCGCCGCGGCCCGCGCCCTGCAAAGAGGTGCCGGCGAGCAACGGACCACCCGCAGACAGGACGAAACGCAAATGCGCATGCATCGATGGATTTCGGCGCTCTCGCTCACCGCGGCGCTTTCGCTGGGGGCGTGCGGCGGGGGCGGCGACGAGGCCAGGCCTGAAACGGGCAACAACCCCGACGCGGCCATCGGCTCCAACGACGGCCTCACCCCCACGGTGGGCGATGATCGCGCGCCCGGCCCCGGCGAGGGCGGCCAGGCCGGCGGCTCGCCCAGCGGCCGGGAGCAGACCACCGCCATCAACGACACCTCGCCGCACCGCCCCGGCACCACCGGCGGCAGCGGAATGTCCACCACGCCGGGCGACGCGCCGGACCGGAGCAGCACCAGCAACACGGGCACGCCGTAAGCGCCCGCGGACGCCGCCGCAGGGAGCTCGCGGATCTGGCACGGGCTGGGGTGTACACCCTCTCCCACGCAGTTTGTGGGAGAGGGTGGACGAGCCTGAGCGAGGCCGGGTGAGGGCCACCGGCGGACCGTGCGAGGGTTCCCGGCATGAGGGGAGAGATCCGGCCGTGGCGAGGTGGGCGAGCGAATGAATTCGCGGCTACAACTTCACGCTGTCGGCCTCCGCCGACACCACCGCGAGCGGGAGAGGCCCGTGCGCGACGCGGGGTTTGCGATCCGGCACGGGCTGGGGTGTACACCCTCTCCCACGCAGTTTGTGGGAGAGGGTGGACGAGCCTGAGCGAGGCCGGGTGAGGGCCACCGCCCGCCGGTGTGCACGAACGCCGGCGATCCGGCCGACATCCGTTTCTCCCTCCCCCACGTAGTTTGTGGGGGAGGGTCGGGGAGGGGGGCGCCCGGCCCGGGGCGAAAGCGGGCTTCTCCGGACGAGCCCGCCCGCCCTTTGCGGCCCGCCGCCGCAACCCGTATAATCCGCCGCGACTTCCGGAAACCAGACCAGACACCACTCGCAACCGGGCACCAGCCACATGGCAGACGCCGCACGTACCGTCCTTCCCGTCCGCCACCAGCCGCCGCTTCCGCGCGAGCGGATGATCGTCACCGACGCCCCGGATGCCGAGGCGATCGAGATGGACGTGGTGATCGTGGGCGCCGGCCCGGCGGGGCTGGCGTGCGCCATCGAGCTGGCGCGCCTGATCCAGAAGGACACCGAGGCCGGCGGTGGATTGGGCGAAACGCAGATCGCCGTCCTGGACAAGGCCAGCGCCCTGGGCGAGCACAACCTCTCCGGCGCCGTGGTGAACCCGCGCGCCTTCCGCGAGCTCTTTCCCGAGCTCAAGGACGAGGACTTTCCGTTCAAGGACAAGGTCAACAAGGAAGCCGTCTACCTGCTCCGCGAGAACGGGCAGATCAAGATCCCCACGCCCCCGCCCATGCACAACGCGGGGAACTTCACGGCCAGCATCAGCGAGATCTGCCGCTGGCTGGGCGAAAAGGCCGAGGGGATGGGCGTCAACATGCTCCCCGGCTTTCCCGTCGACTCGCTGCTTGTGGAAGGCCAGGGCGTGCGCGGCGTGCGGACGACGCCGGCCGGCCTCAAGCGCGACGGCAGCGCGGGCCCCGGCGCCGAGCCGGCCACGGACCTCACCGCCCGCGTGACCGTGCTGGCCGAGGGCACCCGTGGCGCGCTGGGCCAGGCGTGGACGCAGTGGCAGGGGATCAAGTCCGAGAACCCGCAGATCTTTGCGCTGGGCGTCAAGGAGCTGTGGGAGACCAAGGAGCCGCTGGACCGCATCATCCACACGCTGGGCTGGCCCCTGCCGCGCGACGCGTTCGGCGGCAGCTTCATGTATCCGCTGGAGCCCAACCTCGTGGCCATCGGCCTCGTCATCGGGCTGGACTACCGGCAGACCACGCTGGACGTGCACCAGCTGCTGCAGCGCATGAAGCTGCATCCGCTCTTCCGGAAGTACCTGGAAGGGGGCGAGATGGTGGAGTGGGGCGCCAAGACCATCCCCGAGGGCGGCTGGTACGCCCTTCCGCAGCGCAAGAGCGGCGACGGCATGGTGCTGGTGGGCGACACGCTCGGCCTGGTGGACGTGCCCTCGCTCAAGGGCATCCACTACGCCATGCAGAGCGGCATGTTCGCCGCGCGCGCCATCTTCGAGGGGCTCAAGAAGGGCGACGTCAGCGCCGGCGCGCTCTCCGCGTACGACCGCATGCTGGAGGGCAGCTACGTGCGCGACGACCTGCACAAGAGCCGCAACCAGCGCCTGGCGTTCAAGGACGGCTTCTTCGTGGGCGGCTTCAAGGCGGGGTTGATGACCATCTCCGGCGGCAAGCTGTTCGGCGGCAAGATCGACATGCACGCCGACGCCGACGTGGAGCGCCAGGTGACGCCCGCGACGCCGTTCGTGCCGGACGGCAAGCTGACGTTCAGCAAGGTGGACGCGGTGTTCAAGAGCGGCAACCAGACCCGCGACGACATCCCGTCCCACCTGGTCGTGGGCCAGGACGTGCCCAAGGAGGTCGCCGAGCTGTACGTGCACATGTGCCCCGCCGGCGTGTACGAGCTGAACGGCGACAAGCTGGTGGTGAACGCGCCCAACTGCATCGACTGCAAGGCGACGGATGCCATCGGCCCGCGCTGGACCCCCCGCGAGGGCGGCAGCGGCCCGTCGTACAAGCGGATGTAGGACCGTCCGCGGATTCGATGGATGACGGACGACAGGCCGGATGCCCGCGGGGGCATCCGGCCTGTTTGCATGCGGCCTCCGGCAACGAACCTGAGCGGCTGAAGCCGCCGCAACAACTGCGGAAAGCCTCACAAACTGCGTGAGGCTTCAACATCCCCGGTCCCGGAGCCCGTGCGCATCTGCATCCCACCGGCAGGGGATCGGCAGTCCGCCAGGCGGACTTCGTGTGGTTGTTGCAGCGAATTCATTCGCCCGGCGCGGTGCCGGCCCCGCGCGCTTCACATCGCGCGGTGAGTTGCACGGCAGCGAGCGTCCATACGGGATTTCGGCACAGCCCAAACGCTCCTGGTGACGAAGCGCGTCACCAGGAGCGTTTTCGACAGGGTTCCTGTCCAGACCCGGAGGTCCAGTCAGGTCACCGATCCGCGGTCACTGCGCGGGGAGCGCGTAGGCGCGCACCTGCCCGCTCGCAAGCCCGTTCACGTCGCCATAGCTGGCGCCGGTCGCCGCCGTCCGGCCGTCCGCGGACATCGCCACCGACTGGCCCGTCCGCCTGTCCCCGCCCAGCGGCGTCCCGGTCAGGGTCCAGGTCGTACCCACCAGCGAGTAGATCCGCGCGACCGAGTTCAACGGCCCCCCGGCGATGAGGCGCGTACCATTGGACGAGAGCGAAACCGAAGTCCCCAGCTGGTCGCCCTGGCTTCCGTTGCTCGCGCTGATGGTGCCGTCGATGTCCGCGCCCAAGCGGACCCAGGCCGTGCCGTTGAACCGGTAAACCCGGACGTGTCCCACGTTGACGCCACCGCCGTCGTTGTACGGAGCGCCGATCGCGAGGGTCGTTCCGTCTCCGGACAGCGACACGGAAATCCCCGACACGTCTCCCGCCGCTTCGCCGATGATGCTCGCGCCGAGCTGGGTCCAGGCCGTGCCGTTCCACGCGTAGACCCGGGTGGTACCGGTCGCGCTGCCGTTCACGTCGGCATAGGGCGCCCCCACGGCGACGCGGCTTCCATCGCTCG
>DATING010000602.1:0-19136 GCA_035474555.1 Longimicrobium sp.
GGCCGGAGCCGCGCTGCAGCGCGAGGCGTACCGCGCGCGCGACGTGGAGCAGTTCGACTACACCTTCACCATCCCCTCCGTGTTCGTGCAGGACGACTGGCATCCGGCGGAGTGGCTGGGCGTTACCGCCAGCGGCCGCGTGGACCGGCACAGCGAGTACGGCACCTTCTTCAGCCCACGCCTGTCCGCCCTCGTCCGCCCCGCGGAAGGATGGAGCGTGCGCGCCTCCGCCGGCACCGGCTACTACGCGCCCACGCCGTTCACGGAAGAAACGGAGGCCATCGGCCTGGCCGAGCTCCGTCCACTGGTCGGGCTGGAGGCCGAGCAGGCGCGCGGCGCGTCGCTGGACGTGGGCCGGGCCGTGGGCGACTGGGAATTGAACGCGGGCGTCTTTGGCTCCGTGATCGACGACGCGCTGCGGCTGGTGCCCTCCTCCGGCCCGTACGCCGTCGCGCTGGTGAACGTCCCCGGCGAGACGCGCACCTGGGGCACCGAGGCGCTCGTGCGCTACCATGCCGAGCCCTGGCACGTGACGGCCACGCACACGTGGGTGCGCGCCACGGAGCCGTGGCTCACCGGCGACGTGCTCATCCGCCGCGAGGTGCCGCTCACGCCGCGCCACCAAGCGGGCATCGTGGGGATGTGGGAGGCGGAGGACGTGGGCCGCGTGGGCGTGGAGCTGTACTTCACCGGCCGGCAGTCGCTGGACGACAACCCGTACCGCACCGAGAGCCGGTCCTACGCCGTCGTGGGGCTGCTGGCGGAGCGGCGCATTGGCCGGGCGCGCGTGTTCATCAACGCCGAGAACGTGGGAGATGCGCGGCAGACGCGCTGGCAGCCGCTGACCCTCCCCGCCCGCTCCCCCGAGCTGCGCTGGACGACGGACGCCTGGGCCCCGCTGGAGGGCCGCGTCATCAACGCGGGCGTGCGGCTGGACCTGTAGCCGCGGCCGCTGTGGACCCCGCGGCCCGCGCCGTGCGCCTCTCCCCGCCGGACCCGGGCGGAGGAGGGGCGGATGCGGACAGGGACGGGAGGGTGGATGGGGGCGGGATGGTGGATGGGGACGGCGGCGTGCGCCGCGGCGATGGTGCCGTCGGCGGCGCACGCGCACGTCAAGTGGTTCTCGGAGTTCAGCTTCGCCGACCGGCCGCTGACGGTGGCGCAGGCGGCCACGCCCCTGTTCTTCGGCCTGGCGGTGCTGAGCATGGCCGTCATCGGCGGGATGGTGCTGCTGGACCGGCGGCTGGAGAACGCGGCGTGGTACCGCGGCGTCAACACCTGGCTCACCGACCGCCGCGGCGACGCGCTGCTGGTGATGCGCATCGGCATCTTCGCCACGCTGCTGCTGGCGTGGCAGGCGGACGCGCTGCTGGCGCCGGAGCTGCGCGCGGGGTCCGGGTGGATCGGCTGGCTGCAGTTCCTCTTCGCCCTGCTCCTCCTCTTTCCCCGCACGGTGCCCATCGCCGGCGGCGGGCTGATCCTGCTGTACGGGCTGGGCGCGGCACGCTTCGGGGCCTTTCACCTGCTGGACTACCTGTTCTTTGCCGGGGCGGGGTGGTACCTGCTGGTGAGCCGCGCCCGCAGCGAGCGCGTCCGCGGCACGGGGATCCCGGCGCTGTACGCCACCGTGGGCTTTTCGCTCTGCTGGGTGGCGCTGGAGAAGATCGTCTATCCGCAGTGGGCGCTGTACGTGCTGGACCAGCATCCGCAGCTGGCCCTGGGGCTGGACCTGCGCTTCTTTCTGCTCGGCGCGGCGTTCGTGGAGCTGAGCCTGGGGTACCTGCTCATCATCAACCTGCTGCAGCGGCCGCTGGCGCTCGTGATCACCCTCGTCTTCTTTACGACGACGCTGGTGTTCGGCAAGCTGGAGGTGATCGGCCACACGCCCATCCACGCCGCGCTCATCGTCTTCCTGCTGGAGGGTCCGGGGACGGTGTACCGCCCGCCCATCGCGCTGCACCGCCGGCTGGGGCTGCGCACCGCGTTCGCGGCGGTGAACTTCGCGCTGCTCGTGGCCATCCTGCTCCCCCTGTACGCCGCCGCCGCCCGCGCCCAAGCCCGCGACGCCGCCGGGACCGCGACCTCCGCCAGTCCTCAGTCGATCGGCTCGGAGTGATCGTGCATCCCAGCTTCTGAAGATGGGCTCACATGGAGTCGCGGAGGTCGCGGAGAAACGATGAGAGGCGAGGGGAAGGGCATTTCAACGCAGAGTCCGCAGAGTACAAAAGAGAGTTCGCAGAGAACAGACGGAAGTTTCCTCTGCGAACTCTCCTTTCAACTCCGCGAACTCTGCGTTCAATCCGTTTTCCGTTCTGCACGGGAGATGGGAGGACGTCAGGAGGGCGGCACGGCGGAGACGGGAGCCGCGCTAGCTGGATCCGGGCGGATTGGGGCGGAACGCGGGCGGGCAGATGCGGGCGGACTGGCACAGCCGCTCCAGCTCCGCCTCGGACAGCCGCTCCCAATGCTGCGGGATGGGCGCCAGGCGGCGCTTTTCCGTGGGGCACTCGAACGCCAGCCACCCCGCGGCCATCTGCTGGGAAAGCAGCGGCGCGGGCCGGCGGCGGTCGCTGGTGCGGCGCTCGGGGCCGGTGTAGCGAAAGATGGGCTCGGGGCTGCGGCGATCGTATCCGATGCGCCGCTCCTCGGTGTCCTTGGGCCCGGGAACCACGTTCCAGACCTGCCACTGGACGCCTTCGGCCGTGCGGAACGAGCGGATGGGCATCGGCTAGCTCCGCGCGGCCCGGCTCATTGCCCGGTCCGGGCGCCGTCGTCCGCCCGCGCGCACAGCGCCTCCAGCTCCGCGTCGCTCGCCGAGTCCCATCCCGGCGGCGGCGGATACAGGCGGCGCTTCTCCTCCCCCGCCGTAAAGCAGATCCATCCGCCCTGCAGGTGCGGGTTGGTGATGCGCCGCCGCCGTTCGCGGCTCGTCCTGCGCTCCGGCGTGTAGCCCGGCATCACGGTCTGCCGGCGGTCCGCGCCCCGCGCGCGGTCAAAGGTGCGGTGCGGCGGCACGTCCCACGCCGTCCATGCCCTGCCTCTGGAATCCGTGAATTCGCGTAGTGCCATCTCGGTTCGCTTCCAGGTGAGCCTGCCGTGGTTTGCAAACACCATACCTGCAACGACTTAGATTGAGAATCTCCAGCAACGGCGCGGGGTTCCGCCCCGGTCGTCCAACGTATGTATCATCGGCTCGTGCATGCACTTGCGGGTGCGGGCGCGAAAAACGTCTGGCGCGAGGATTGCCTGCAACACAGGGTGGTGGCAGGGAGACTCCGTGAGAAGGATGGGTAAGTCGATGGCATTTCGCACGTTCCGCGATCCGGAGGGTCGCGAGTGGCAGGCGTGGGACGTGGTGCCCAGCCGGGACGCAGAGGTCGGTACGCGGTCGCAGACGTACCTGCCGCCGGAGATGGCGGAGGGATGGCTCTGCTTCGAGGCGGCCGACCAGAAGCGGCGCCTGAGCCCGTGCCCGCCCGGGTGGGATGCCCGCGACGACGCCGGCATCCACGCCCTGTGCCGCGACGCCCAGCCCGTCGCCCCCCGCCGGCGGGCTACCAGCCTCGGCTGAAAGTCCAGGCGCTTGCCTTTTGTCCTCCCGGGCAAAAGCAACGACGCAGAGCCGTCCGCGACGACGAAGGACGGTACGAGAAAGGGCCGGCGCATGCGCCGGCCCTTTCTCGTGCAGCGCGGAATCGCGCCGTCAGTACATCGCGTAGATGAACGGCGACAGCTCCGGCGACTGCTCGTCGGCGGGGCGGGCCACGGTGCCGGCCAGCTCCAGCAGCGGCTCCACCAGCGCCACCAGCTCCGGGTGCTCCGCCCACAGCTCGCGCAGGCGGGCCGCCGTCGTGGCGGGATCCACCTCGTCCAGGTAGTCGCCGGCGTCGTCGCGGCGGCGCCAGTAGGTGGGCGCCTGCGCATCGGCGCCCGGGGGAAAGAACTCCACGCCGCGCGCGCGGAGCGACTCCGCCGCGGGCACCAGGTGCGTGGTGAAGAACGCCTCCAGCCGCGCCTGCGTATCGTCAGTCGAGCTCATATTCCTGCCTCCACGATTCGTCGTCGGGCACCGGGGGCTGCTGGTCCTTGAGCAGGATGCAGTCCTCCAGCACCAGCATGTCCATGTGCGTGCGCATGAAGCAGCGGTAGGCGTCGCGCGGCGTGCAGACGATGGGCTCGCCGCGCACGTTGAACGAGGTGTTCACCACCACCCCGCACCCCGTCATCCGCTCGAACTCGGCGATCAGCGCGTGGTAGTCTGGCTTGTCGTCCGCGTGCACCGTCTGCACGCGGGCGCTGTAGTCCACGTGGGTGATGGCCGGCACGTCGCTGCGGGACTGCCGCACCACGGGGAGCAGGTCGTCGTCCCCCTCGGGAAGCTCAAAGGGGAGCCGGCGCTCCTCGCGCACGGGCGCCACCAGCAGCATGTACGGGCTTTCCTCGTCCAGGTCGAAGTACTCCGCGGCCCGCTCCGCCAGCACCGAGGGCGCAAAGGGGCGAAACGACTCGCGGTACTTGATCTTGAGGTTCATCACCACCTGCGTCTCGGCGCTGCGCGGGTCGCCCAGGATGGAGCGGGCGCCCAGCGAGCGCGGACCGAACTCCATCCGCCCCACCGCGTAGCCCACCACCTTCCCCTCCGCCAGCGCGCCCGCCACCACCTTCGCCCGCTCGCCCTCATCCACGGCGCGGTACGGATACTCATGGCGATCCAGGAACGCGCGCACCTCGCTGGGCCCGTAGGCGGGCCCCAGGTAGCTGCCCTGCTGCACGTCGCGCCCCGTGGGGTTCATGGGCCGCGCGTCGCCAAAGCGGGCAATCGAGGCCTGCAGGGCGGCGCCCAGCGCGCCCCCCGCGTCACCCGCGGCGGGCTGGATCCAGATGCGGTCGAAGACGCGCTCGCGCAGCAGGATGCCGTTGGCCACGCAGTTGAGCGCCACGCCCCCCGCCATCACCAGGTCCGAAAGGCCCGTGACCTCGCGGGCGCGGCGGGCGCACCCCAGCACGGCCTCTTCGCACACCTTCTGGATGCTGGCGGCCAGGTCCATCTCGCGCCGGGTGATGCGCGACTCCGGCTTCCGCGGCGGGCCGCCGAACAATTCGTCGAACCGCTCGTTGGTCATCCGCGCCGAGTCCAGCATCCCGAAGTACTCGGTGTTCAGGCGGAAGCTGCCGTCGGGCCGCAGGTCGATCAGATTGTCGCGGATGCGGTCGGCGTAGACGGGCCGGCCGTAGGGGGCCAGCCCCATCAGCTTGTACTCGCCCGAGTTGACCTTGAAGCCGCAGAAGTAGGTGACGGCGCTGTACAGCAGCCCCAGCGAGTGGGGGTAGTCGATCTGCTCCACGATGCGCAGCGACGACCCGCGCCCCTCGCCGATGGTGGTCGTGGCCCACTCGCCCACCCCGTCCAGGGTCAGGATGGCCGCGTCCTGGAACGGCGACGGATAGAAGGCCGAGGCGGCGTGGGCGGCGTGGTGCTCGCTGAAGAGCACGGGCACGGGGTGGCCCAGTGCCTCCTGCAGCACACGCGTCACCATCAGCTTGGTGCCCAGCAGCCCGGCGCCGGCCTCCAGCCACTGCTCCATCCCCCGCGGCGCCACGGCCAGCAGCGACTTGACCACCCGGTCCAGGGTGAGCAGCGGGTGATCGTAGAACACCACCGCGTCCAGCTCGGCGGGTTCGATGAACGCCTCTTCCAAACAGTAGTTGATGGCCCCCCGGGGGAGGCGCGGATCGTGCTTCCGGCGCGAAAAGCGCTCCTCCTGTGCGGCCGCCACGATGTGCCCGTCGCGCACCAGCGCGGCGGCGGAATCGTGGTAGAACGCGGAGATGCCCAGAACGGTCGACATCAGGCGTTTATTTTCGGTGCGTGTACCCAAATGGCGCCGCGGCACGATGGGCCAGCGGCGGGAAAGCCGGTGACAATAGCCGGTAAGTGCAAACACCGCAAGGGGATGCACGTACCGGCCTCTCCCTCCCCCGGGTGTTCCGAGGGGTGGCAGGCAGCGTGCATGGCGGTTATCATGCCACGCCCGGCGCAAGGCCGGGTCCAATCCATGTCTTTGTACCGTCCATGAGCCGTTCTCTTTTCGAGTACCACCCCGTCGTGGGGTACCGCTTCGTTCCCGGGCTCAAGGCGCGTGTGCCGCACGAGGGCGGCGGCTACCTGGTGCGCGCCAACACCGCCGGCTTTCGCTCGGAGCACGAGTTCACCCCCGCCCGGCCCGCGGGCACGTTCCGGGCGCTGCTCTTCGGCGACTCGTTCACGGCGGGGGACGGGGTGAGCAACCGCGACCGCTACGGCGACCTGCTGGAGCGGCGCGTGCCGGGGCTGCAGGTGTTCAACTTCGGCCTTTCGGGCTCGGGGACGGACCAGCAGTACCTGGCGTGGCGCGAGATGGCGCGGGGGCTGGAGCACGACCTGCTGGTGCTGGCGGTGCAGGTGGAGAACATCCGCCGGGTGGCGGCGCGGCTGCGGACGTTCGAGGGCGAGGGGCGGGAGGTGGTGCTGGCCAAGCCCTACTTTACCCTGGGCGCGGATGAACGCCTGGAGCTGCACCACGTGCCGGTGCCCCGCGAGCCGCTGCGCCCCGAGGACCTTCCCGCGGACCAGCTGGGGCACCTGGACCGCGGCGGCGACCACGCGCTGGTGCGAAAGGTGGTCAACAAGCTGGGCGTAAGGGAGATGGTGCAGGCCCTTACTCGATACCAGCCCCTTCCCGCCTACGACCGCGCGGACCACCCCGACTGGCGGCTGATGCGGGCCATCCTGGCCGGGTGGGTGGCGGAGAGCGCGGTGCCGGTGCTGCTGGTGCCGGTGCCGCTGTACCAGTACGTGGAAGACACCAGCTCGCCCGAGGGGTACCAGCAGCGCTTCCGGGAGCTGGCGGCCGATACGGGCGCGCTGCTGCACGACCCGCTGCCGGACTTTCACCGCGTGGGCAAGGCGGAGCGCCGCCAGCTGCGCTTTGCGCGCGACATCCACCCCACCCCCGCCTGGCACCAGGTGATGGCGGATTCGCTGGCGCCGCGCATCCAGTCGCTCATGGACGGCCGCCTCCCGGGGGATGGTGTGCGGGCGGGGAACGGCAGTGCGTGAGGGCGAAGTGCGTGAGTGCGGAAGTGCGGAAGTGCGGCAGATGGATACGGTGCACGGGGGCGAGCATCCGAGCCTGAGCGGCTAAAGCCGCCGCAACGACTGCGGAAAGCCCCACAAACTGCGTGGGGCTTCAACAGCGTTACTTCGCTTCGGTGCACCGGGACGGTCGTGCACGGGCAGTCCGCGAAGGCGGACTTCGCGATTTTCCAGCGGCGAATTCATTCGCTCGGCGGGAGGGCGGCCGAGATGCAGAAAGGCCGCCATCGAGCCTGAGCGGCTAAAGCCGCCGCTGGGACAGCGGTAAGCCCTGTCTCGCGCCGAGGCGCGGCACGAACAGGGCTTCAACGGCTCGAATCCGCATCGGTGCACCGGGACGGCCGTGCACGGGCAGTCCGCGAAGGCGGACTTCGCGATTTTCCAGCGGCGAATTCATTCGCTCCCTGGAGGGCGCGCCGCCGCGTCGCCGGCCGCCTGATCTCCCAGTCCGCTGCGCATCCTGCATGGGACGGACGGCGCATCGGCAAAGCTGTATGGATCATGGCCCGTGACGGGGGACTGGACGGAGTCGCATCGTCCCCGGGGAACGCGGACGACCTGCTGAACGGATGATGAACCGAATCCGCACGATCCTGCTGGCGGGGCTGCTGCTTTCCGCGGCCTCCGCCTGCTCGCCGGCGTACGTGATGCGCGCGGCGTGGGAAGAGGCCAAGATCCTCAACCGCCGCAAGCCCATCGCCCGCATCGTGGCCGACACCGCCACGGACTGGGAGACGCGCGACAAGCTGCTCCTGGTCCTGCAGGCGCGGCAGTTCGCCGCAGACTCGCTGGGGCTGAACGCGGGCGACAGCTACACGCTCTTTTCGCGCGTGGACAGCGACACGCTGGTGATGGTGCTGAGCGCCGCGCCCAAGGACCAGTTCCGGCCGCACACGTGGTGGTTCCCCATCGTGGGGAGCGTGCCGTACAAGGGCTACTTCGAGCTTGCGGACGCGCAGAAGGAGCAGCGCCGGCTGGAGGCGCGCGGCTACGACACCTTTCTGCGCCCCTCCGCCGCGTTCAGCACCCTGGGCTGGTTCAACGACCCGCTGCTGAGCACGCTGCTGCGCTACGACCACGTGTCGCTGGGCAACACCGTCATCCACGAGCTCTTCCACAACACCTTCTACGCCCCCGGGCAGGCCGTCTTCAACGAGAGCCTGGCCAGCTTCGTGGGCGGGCGCGGCGCCATCCAGTTCTTCTGCGGGCGCGACGGGCCGCAGTCGCCCACCTGCCGCACGGCCGTGGGCGCGTGGGACGACGACCTGCGCTTCGGCGCGTTCATGGAGCAGCTGGTCAACGACGTGGAGGCGCTCTATGCCCGCACCGACCTCACGCGCGAAGACAAGCTGCGCGAGCGCGAGCGCCTGTTCGCCGAGTCGCAGCGCCGGTTCGCGGAAGAGGTGCGGCCCCAGCTCACGGTGGATACCTACGCCAGCTTCACGCGCGAGCCGCTGAACAACGCCACGCTCATCGCCCGGCACATCTACTACGACCGGCTGCACCTGTTCGAGGAGGTGTACCGCTCGCGCGACGGCGACTTCATCCGCGCGATGAACGACATCGTGGCAGCCGCGCGCAGCAACAAGGCGGATCCCTACGCCGCCGTGCAGGCCCTGCTCACCCCCACGGGAGGTGCATGATGCGCGGATGGATGATGAGGATGATGATCGCCGCGGCCCCGCTCCTCGCCGCGTGCGGGGACGGCGCGTCCGCGGAAGACGCATCGGCCGATCCGGCGCAGCAGACGGCCGCCGCGCCCGCGGGCCCCGTCCAGACGCCGGCCGACTCCGCCGTCGCCGCGGAGGCCGCGAAGGAGGGCACCCCCCCGGCCGCGGCGCAGGACACCACGCTCACGCCGTGGACCGCGCTGCAGATGCCGAGCGAGCCGTGGGTGCAGGAAGCGGCCACGCCGGATGCCCTGCTGCGCCGGGTCCGCGACGTCGTCGCCGCGCAACTGGAGGAGCCGGATGCGGGCGTGCTCCCCACGCGCATGGAATCGCAGGTGGCGGATAGTGCCGTGGGCCTGCTGACGCATCCGAATCTCGCCGACGATTCCATCCGCGACATCGAGTTCCGCATCCACATGCGCCCGCAGGGCTCCGTCTGGCGCGTCACCGGCATCGACCGCCGCGAGCGCTGCCGCCGTGGCGTCACGGAAGGCCGCTGCGCCTGACCCATCCGCCAGGGACAACGGACGGATGCCAGCCCGCCCGCGTGGTACCCGGTCCCACACCGGGAGTCCGCGCAGGCGGACTTTGTGAAGTTGTAGCCGCGAATTCATTCGCTTGGACGGGGACGGGCGCGCGGGACGGGTGTCGTCCTCCGCCGACACCAACGGCTCGACCTGCACGCGGGAATCGCCGGTGGCGTGGCACTGGCCCGTGACGGACAGTCCGCGCAGGCGGACTTCGTGTGGTCGTTGCGGCGAATTCATTCGCTCTGCCCCTGCGATGCACCGGCTGGACTGTCACACACGGCGGCGGGCCCTCATCGTGCAGGCGGGCGGCGCCCGAGCGGGGGCCGATGACCCGCGTCGGGCTGGACGCGCAGGCTCCCCGAAGGAACCTCCTCCCCCGGGCGGCGGGTACACCCTGCCGACCCGCACCACACCAGGAGGCACCATGCGCATACGCTCGCTCCGGCCGCTGCTGGCCGTTACCGGCTTGATCACGCTCACGGCAGGCTGCGCAAAGGCGCAGGACCAGCCCCGCGCCGACCCGCGCGCCGCAAAGCCGCTGGACACCACGCCCTGGGTTCCCGGCCCCAGCCAGCCCACGCTGCGGACGGACGCCGACTACGTCTCGTTCGGGCTGGACCTGTTCCGCCGGCTGGCCGCGGCCAAGCCGGGGGAGAACGTCATCGTGTCGCCGCTGAGCGCGGGGCTGGCCGTCAGCATGGTGGGCAACGGCGCCACGGAAGGCACACGGACGGGCATCGAGAACGCGCTGGCGGCGGGGATGGGGATGGACGCGCTCAACACCGCCAACGCCGCGCTCACCGCCGCCCTGCGCACGGACGACGTGGAGCTCGCCGTGGCCAACTCCATCTGGGCGCGGCAGGGGGTGCCGTTCCTTCCCTCGTTCATGGAGCAGAACCGGCGCTTCTACGGGGCCGAGGTCGCCACGCTGGACTTCGACTCGCCCGAGGCGCCGCGGCGCATCAACGACTGGGCGTCGCGCAACACGAAGGGGCGCATCACGGAGATGGTGCAGGGGCCGCTGGACGGCAGCCTCATCATGTACCTGATGAACGCCGTCTACTTCAAGGGCCGCTGGCAGGACGAGTTCCAGCCCCGCACCACCCGCCCGCGCACCTTTCACGCGCCCGGCGGCGACGTGCAGCGGCCCATGATGACGCGCACGGGGAGCTACGGGTACCTGCAGGCGGAGGGGATGCAGGGCGTGCGGCTGCCCTACCGCGGCGGACGCTTTGCCATGTACGTGCTGCTGCCGCCGGCCGGCCAGACGCTGGAGCAGTTCCGCACGGCGCTCACGCCGGACGCGTGGCGCACCTGGGTGCCGCAGTTCCAGCCGCGCGAGGTGAACGTCACGATCCCCCGGTTCCGGATGAGCCTGGAATCGCGGCTCAACGATCCCCTCAAGGCGATGGGGATGGCGGATGCGTTCAGCCCGGTGGCCGCCCGCTTTGGCGCCATGGTGCCGACGGACTACCTGGGCCGGCAGAACGTCTTCGTGGGCGAGGCCAAGCAGAAGGTGTTCATCGAGGTGAACGAGGAAGGAGCGGAGGCCGCCGCCGTCACGGGGATCGAGATGCGGGCCACGAGCGCCCCGCCGCCGCCGACCGAGTTCACGGCCGACCGCCCGTTCGTGCTGGTGATCCGCGACGACCAGACGGGCGCCCTGCTCTTCGTGGGGCAGGTGAACGACCCCGTCACGCAGTGAGTGCGGCTTGCCGGGCCCGCCGCCTGCTGTATCTTCGGCGGGTCACCCGGCCGGCAGCAGAACCAGGAAACAGGAGCAGGTTGTGAGCTCGTACCGAACCCTCGTCCGCGGCCTGCCCGTGCTGGCGCTGGCCGCGATGCAGGCGTGCGCCCCCGCGGCGTCCATGCAGGAGACGGCGCCGTCGACCGCATCTACGATGAGCACCGTCCGGCCCGTCGCGGCCGAGGCCGCGCTGCCGCTGACGTACACCGCCCGCCCCACGGCGCCGGAGATCACCCCGGCGGACCTGATGAGCCGGCTGTACACCATCGCCGACGACAGCATGATGGGGCGGCAGTCGGGGCACCGCGGCAACGTGATGGCCACGGACTACATCGCCGCCGAGTTCCGCCGCATGGGTCTGGAGCCTGCGGGGGAGAACGGCACCTTCTTCCAGACCATCCCCCTGGTGATCAAGGGGATCGCCCCCGGCGCATCGCTCTCCGTGGACGGGCAGGCGCTCGCCCTGTGGACGGACGTGTCGCCCCTGCCGCCGGGGAACCCCTTCGGCTTTGGCGCGGAGCTGCGCGCGCGGAACACGCCGGTGGTGTTCGGCGGGCAGATCGGCGGGCAGATGATCACGGACGCGCAGGCGGCGGGCAAGCTCGTCGTCCTGCTTCCGCCCAACGGCCCCAACGGGCAGCCGAACGGCCGCTGGTGGACCGGGTATCCCCGCACCCGCTTTCCCAATGCGGCGGGCGTGGCCGTGGCGGCGACGGAGATCTCGCCGCCCGCCATCCGCACCTACGGGCAGGGCGAGTCGTCCGGCCTGCAGGACTCCCGGCAGGCCGCGGCGCCCGCGGGCCCGGGGGGGATGAGCATCACCCGCGCGGCGGCGGAGCGGATGCTGGGCGCGCCGCTCACCGGTATGCGCCCGGGGACGGCCGGCCGCACGGTAACGGGTGGCTTTCGCTTCGGATCGCGGCCGGTGGACGCGCCCGCGCGCAACGTGGTCGCCATCCTGCGCGGCTCGGACCCGTCCGTGAACCGGCAGTACGTGGGCATCAGCGCGCACAACGACCACGAGGGCATCGCAGACGGGGCGTTCGACCACGACAGCATCATCGCGTACAACACGGTCATCCGCCCGCAGGGCGCCAACGACCAGCCCCGCGCCCCCACGCCGGCCGAGGCGGCCCGCATCCGCGCCCTGCGCGACAGCCTGGCGGCGGACGGCAACAAGATGGACAGCATCTACAACGGCGCGGACGACGACGGGTCCGGCACGGTGGTGCTGCTGGAGATCGCGGAGGCGCTGGCCGCGAGCCGTGACAGGCCGCGGCGCTCCATCCTCTTCATCTCCCACACGGCGGAAGAGGCGGGGCTGCTGGGGTCGCAGTGGTTCAGCGACCATCCCACGGTGCCGCGCGACAGCATCGTCACCGTGCTCAACATGGACATGGTGGGCCACGGCCGCGCGTCGGAAGTGCGCGGGGGCGGGCCGTACAGCCTGCAGATGATCGGCTCGCGGCGGCTTTCCACGCAGCTGGGCGACCTGATCGACGCGCTGAACGGGCGCCGGCCCAATCCCATGCAGATCGACTACTCGTGGGACGCGGCGGGGCACCCCAGCAACCGCTACTGCCGCAGCGACCACTTCATGTACGCGCGGCACGGCATCCCCATCACGTACTTTTCGCTGGGGTACCATCCGCACTACCACATGCTGACGGACGAGCCGCAGTACATCGACTACGAGCACTCGGCGCGCGTGGGCAGCTTTCTGCACGACATCGCCCTGGAAGTCGCCAACCGCCCCGCCCGCCTGGTGGTGGACGGCCCGCGGCAGGACCCGAACGCGCCGTGCAGGCAGTAGGGAAGTGCGTGAGTGCGGGAGTGCGTTAGTGCGGGAGTGAACGGCGCCGGCGCTTCATGCATCGCCAAGCCATCAGGGACCGGCAGTTTCACGCAGAGGCGCAGAGTGAAAAAGAGAGACGCAGAGAACCGAATTGGGGTTCTCTGCGTCTCTCCGTTTTTCTCTGCGCCTCTGCGTGAAACGGGTTTCCTCGGCATGCGCGGGGAAACCAGGAGCAGCGGGATCACCGTAGATCAGGCGTCAGGACGCCCAGTGCGGCAGGATCCCACTGCCGCACTCACGCACTTCCGCACTCACGCACTGCCGTTCACGCACCCAGGCGGCGGCGGTGCGTGTCCTTGGCGCCGGCGTTGAAGCCCACGCCCACGCCCGCGCCGACGAGCAGCGCAGTGCTCAGGCCGACCAGCGGCAGCGGCGTGAGGAAGAGCACCAGCACGAAGGCGGCGAAGCCCGACAGCACCGGCGCGCCGGCCCCCTGCGCCGCGTCCACGTAGGCAAGGCGGCGGCGGACGAACTTGCGGGTCTGGATGTATCCGAACGCCGCGGCAGCCACGGCAAGTGCAAGCGTAAGCATGGTCAATCTCCGGGTCGTTCCTGGGATGGATGCCGCGCGCATTGTGCGGCGTGATGAGGTGTACGGGGCCCGGCCCGCGGGAGTTTCAAATCCGCCGCGCGTTGCCGCCGGACGCCCGTCCGGGCATATTCATCCGGCTCCCCGCCGGTCCACCGACGCCCCCAATCTCCCGGTCCATGCGCGCCATCGTCCGCACCCTCGTCCCGCTGCTGGCCACCCTGGCCGCCTGCACGCCGGGCGCCGCGCCCGCACCCGTTCAGGCACCGCCCGCCGCCGCGCCCGCGGGAGGCACGACCGTGCGCGAGGCGGACGTGCGCGAGCAGTTGTACGCGCTGGCGGCGGACAGCATGGAGGGGCGCGCCACGGGCACGGACGGCGGGATGCGGGCCGCGCTCTACCTGTCGCGCCGGCTGGAAGCGCTGGGCGTGCAGCCGGCGGGCGACATGGGCTGGTTCCAGATCGTCCCCGTGGCCCTGCAGCAAGGCCGGCTGCGGCTGGTGAACAGCATGGAGGCGCTGGCGGAGCTGCCGGCGGAGCAGCGGCGGCAGGCCTTCAACGTGGTGGGGATGATCCCCGGCAGCGACCCCGCCCTGCGGCACGAGGCCGTCATCGTGGGCGCGCACTACGACCACGTGGGCATGGGCCGCGCGGTGGACGGCGACAGCATCTACAACGGCGCGGACGACGACGCATCCGGCACCGTGGCCGTGCTGGAGATCGCCCGCGCCCTGGCCCGCGGCCCGGCGCCCAGGCGGACGGTCGTCTTCTTCCTGGCGACGGGCGAGGAAGTGGGGATGCTGGGGACGCGCTGGTACCTGCAGCACCCGGTGGTCCCCCTGGACAGCACGGCGGCGGGGTTCTTCGTGGAGATGATCGGCCGGCCGGACTCGCTGGCGGGCGGGCCGGGGCGCGCGTGGCTCACGGGATACGAGCGCTCTACCGTGGGGCGGATGCTGGGCGACGCGGGGGTTCCCCTGGTGCCCGATCCGCGCCCGGCGCAGAACTTCTTCGAGCGCAGCGACAACACGCCGTTCGCGCGGATGGGGATCCCGGCGCACGTGATCTCGTCGTTCAACCTGCACGGCGACTACCACCAGCCGGGGGACGAGGCGGACCGCATCGACTACGCGCACATGGCGCGGGTGATCGAGGCCTCCATCCAGGCCACGCGCCTGCTGGCGGACGGCCCCCGCCCGCAGTGGAACCCCGGCGGCCGGCCGGCCGCGCCGTGATCCGCATCCCATCGCCTCCTCCCGTCCCCCCGCCAACCGCATGATCGAAGTCCAGCAGCTCACCAAGCGCTACGAGGGCCGCACCGCCGTGGACCGCCTGACGTTCACCGTCCGCGGCGGCGAGATCCTGGGGCTGGTGGGGCCCAACGGGGCGGGAAAGACCACGACCATCCGCGCCATCTGCGGCATCCATCCCCCCACCAGCGGCACCGTGCGCGTGGCGGGGCACGACGTGGAGCGCGACTCCATCGCCGCCCGGCACGCCCTGGCCCTGATCCCCGACGAGCCGCAACTGTTCGCGTCGCTCACCGTGTGGGAGCACCTGGACTTCACGGCGCGGGTGTACGGCGTGCGCGACTGGCAGCCCACGGCGGAGCGGCTGCTGACGGAGCTGGAGCTGCTGGACCGCCGCGACAGCATGGCCGACGAGCTGTCGCGGGGGATGCGGCGGAAGGTGGCGGTGGCCAGCGCGCTCCTGCACGATCCGCAGGCGCTGCTCCTGGACGAGCCGCTCACCGGGCTGGACCCGCGCGGCATCCGCACCCTGTACGATGCCCTGCGGCGGCGCGCGGCGGCCGGCGCGGCCATCATGCTCTCGTCGCACCTGCTGGGGCAGATCGAGGGGCTGTGCACGTCGTTCCTCGTCCTGCGCCAGGGGCAGCTGCTCTTCCACGGCAGCAGCGAGGAGCTGCGGGCCCGGTACGCGGACGAGGTGGGCCCCGGCGCCACGCTGGAGGACATCTTCTTCCACGTGACGGAAGGCCCGGCGGGCCCGGCGGAATCGGCGGAATCGGCGGATGCGTGGACGGCGGGGCCGGGGGCGGCGGCGTGAATCCCGGGCTCGCGTTCCTGCTGCGCGCCACCTACCGGGGCGTCTTTCGCCGGATGGTGCGGCGGATGCGGACGTTCCGCGGATTCGCATCCACCGTGTTCGCGACCCTCTTCTTCATCTTCCTGGTGGGCTCGCAGGTGCTGGCCCTGCTGATGGAGCGCCCGCCCCCGCCGGACCACGACACCATCGTGCGGGGGTTCTCGGCGCTGATGATGCTGCTGCTGGTGCCCACCGTGGCGGCCGCGGACGCGCCGTTCTTCTGGCCGGCGGAGGTGCAGTTCCTGTTTCCCGCGCCGCTCCGGAAGCGCGAGCTGCTGTTGTACGGGATGCTGCGCAACGGCTGGGTGCAGGCGCTCAGCGGCCTGTGGCTGGGGGTGATGGGGATGCGCACCGCCCTGCATCCCGCGGCCTCCCTGGCCGCGGCCGTGCTGGGGATGATGTTCGTCTTCGTCCTGACCCAGTGGGCCGGGCTGCTCAAGGTGGCCGCCGCCGACCGGCTGCCGGCGGCCGTGCGCAAGGCCGTGATGCCGGCGCTGGGCGTGCTGATGGCCGCCGCGGGGTTCGCCTTCTACCGCCGGGCGCAGGCGATCGGGTTCGGCGACGCGGTGGGCGAGGCGTTCGCGTCGGGGTGGATGCGCATCGCCACGCTCCCCGCGCGCCCCTTTGCCGAACTGTACGCCGCGCGCTCCCTCGGCGAGGGGCTGGCGTGGGGCGCGGGCAGCGTGGCGCTCGTCCTGGGCGCGGGGCTGGCGGTCCTGGCGTCGCACGTCGATTTCCGCGAGCGCTCGCTCGTCTCCAGCGCAAAGAAGTTCGAGCGGATGCGGCGGAAGCGGGCGGCGCAGACGGGCGTGGGCGCCGCCACGGGGCCCGTGCGGCGGCGGATCCCCGTCCCCGCCCTGGGGTTCCTGGGCGCCGCTGCACCCCTGGCCCGGCGACAGGTGTACGAGCTGGGACGCGGGCTGCGGACGCTGTGGAGCCTGCTGTTCACGGCGGTGGTCGCGTTCTTCTACGTCATCGTCATGCCCGCGTTCATGAGCGACCGCCCCGCGGATCGTGCCTTGCGCGAGACGCTCGTGGTGCTGGTGATCGTCTTTCCCATGCTGGCCAGCAGCGGATTTTCCATCGACTTTCGCCGGGACCTGGAGCGGATGCCGTACCTGCGCTCGCTCCCCCTGCCGCCCCGGACGGTGGCCGTGGGGCAGGTGTTCACCTCCGCCGCCATGATCGCGGTGCTGAACCTGGTGCTGCTGGGGGCGGCGGCGGCCGTGGTGGAGTGGCGGGTGGACCCACTCATGGTGGCCGTCGCGGCGGCCGGCGCCGTGCCCATGGCGTGGCTGGCGGTTACGCTGGAGAACTGGCTGTTCCTGCTCTTTCCGTCGCGCACGCAGGCGGACGGCGGCCAGGTGAACGCGTTCATGGGCAAGCAGATCGCCAAGATGTCCTTCAAGCTGGTGCTGCTGGCCGTGGTGGCCGGCGTGGCGGGGCTCGTCGGCTGGGCGGGCTCGTGGCTGGCCGGCGCCTGGGGCGCCGCGGCCGGCGTGGTGCTGATCGTGCTGCTCGCGTGCGCCGGGGCCACGGCCCTGCTGGCGCGGGCCTTTCGCGGATTCGACTTCACGGTGGATTCTCCGGCATGAGCATCGACGTGCTTTCCTCGGCCTGCGTGGGGCGCATTCCGCGCGCGGCGCTCTTGGGCCTGTGCCTGCTCGCGGCCGCCTGCGCCGGCGAGCGCCCGGAGGCCGGCGGCGGCGCCGCGGCGGCGGCCTCCGCGCCGGACTCGCTCCCCCCGCCGGCCGCGCCGGGGAGCGGCGAGCCCAACCTGGTGGCGGGGCCGGACGGGCGCGTGTACCTGTCGTGGATCGAGCCGGCGGCGGACAGCGCGCACGCCCTGCGCTTCAGCGTGCTGGAGGGCGACGCGTGGTCGGCGCCGCGGACCATTGCCAGCGGGCGCGACTGGTTCGTGAACTGGGCGGACTTTCCCACCCTCGCCGTGATGCCCAACGGGCACATGGCGGCGCACTGGCTGCAGAAGAGCGGCAAGGGCACCTACGCGTACGACGTGCGGATGGCCGTGAGCGCGGACGGGGGCGCCACGTGGTCGCCGGGCGTCGTGCCGCACACGGACGGCACGGCGAGCGAGCACGGCTTCGTGTCCATGTGGCATGCGCCGGGGGATTCCGTCGGGCTCGTCTGGCTGGACGGGCGCAAGTACGGCGCGTCGGAAGACGAGCACGACCTGGCGAACGAGATGACGCTGCGCTACACCACCGTGAGCGCGGACGGGCGGCCGGCGCCGGACCGGGAGATCGACGGGCGGGTGTGCGACTGCTGCCAGACGGGGTCGGCGATGACGTCCACGGGCCCGCTCGTCGTCTACCGCGACCGCACGGCGGACGAGGTGCGCGACATCTACGTCACGCGGATGGTGAACGGCGCCTGGACCCCCGGCCGCCCCGTGCACGCGGACGGCTGGGTGATGCCCGCCTGCCCCGTGAACGGCCCGCAGGCGGACGCGGAGGGGCAGCGCGTGGCCGTGGCCTGGTTCACGGCCGCGGACAGCACCCCCGCCGTGAAGCTGGCGTTCTCCACGGACGGCGGCGCGGCGTTCGGGGCGCCCGTGCGGGTGGACGGCGGCAACCCCGAGGGGCGCGTGGACGTGCAGCTGCTGCCGGGCGGCGCCGCGCTGGTGAGCTGGATCGAGCGCACGGGCAAGGCGCAGGCGGAGGTGCGCATCCGCCGCGTGGGCGCGGACGGGCGGATGGGCGAGCCGCGGACGCTGGCGGCCAGCAGCTCCGCGCGCTCCACGGGATTTCCGCGCATGGTCCGTGCGGGCGACCACCTGGTGTTCGCGTGGACGGGTGCCGGCAAGCCGTCCAGCATCCATGCCGCGCGCATGGCCGTGTCCGCCCTTCGCTGATTTGCACCGAGGCTGAACGTGATGCGCTGGATGATCCGTATCTCCCGAGTCCTCCCCGCCGCCCTGCTGGCCGCGGCCTGTGGCGACGTGCCCGGCGGCGGCCCCGTGCGCGTGGGCGGCGAGGCGCCGAGCTACGCCGCGGAGACGCTGGAGGGTGAGCGCAGCGCGCTGGTGCAGCTGCGCGGCAAGCCCGTGCTGCTGAACGTGTGGGCCACCTGGTGCCACCCCTGCCGGGAGGAGATCCCCGCGCTGGAGGAGCTGCACCGCGCGTACGGCCCCCGCGGGCTGCAGGTGATCGGCGTCAGCATCGACCAGGGCGACCAGGAGCAGGGGATCCGCGAGTTCATGCAGGAGTTCGGCGCGAGCTACCCCGTGTGGCTGGACCCCGAGGGCGAGGTGGCGACGGTCTTCAGCACCGTCGGCGTGCCGAACACGTTCCTCATCGGCCCCGACGGCCAGGTGCTGTGGAAGCACGTGGGCCCCGTAAAGGCGACGGATGCTGAGCTGCGCCGCCTGATCGAGAAATCGCTCCCGGCCGCCAAGACCTGAAGGGGATCGTCTCACCGCGTGTTTTCCTGAGGGAGCCGCGCGCGGTACCGTCCCGTGCTGGAGGGTGGCAGGCGACCGAAGGATCTCCTCGCCGGTGAGTGACCGCCGCGGATGCGCACCGGCCTCGCCCGTGACGGATG
>DATING010000603.1:0-4481 GCA_035474555.1 Longimicrobium sp.
CATCCGTCACGGCCTGCTCCATCGCGCGCCCCACCTCCAGGTTGCGCGGCCGCGGCAGCCCGTGCGCCAGGACGGTGGATTCCAGCGCGACCACGGGCCGGCGCTCGGCCAGCGCCGCGGCGAGGGGGGGAGAGGTGCGGATCATCGGCATCGGCTGCGCGTCGTTGGATCGGCCGCGAGTGCGTGGATCGGCCGCGAGTGCGGTGGATGTGGAACGCGCGTAAGTTAGGGGATGCCGGGCGGCGCGGCGACTGGCGCGGGGGCCAGCGGGGGCCCTCCCCCGGCCTCGCTTAGGCTCGTCCACCCCCTCCCGCAAACTGCGCGGGAGGGGGTGTAGACTTCGACGGGCCCTCTGTCGCGGGGGCAGAGTGCGAGGCCGGCAGGCTGTAGGGACAGACCCGTCCGAGGCCGCGCCTCGCCAGCCGAGAACGAATTCTCCCTCCCCCGCGCAGTCTGCGGGGGAGGGTCGGGGAGGGGGGCGCTTCGCCGCCGGCGAGATCCGTCCCATCTCCACGAAGACACGAACATCCGACCGAACCGCATCCCATGACCGATACGACGCATCCCGCTCCGCTCGGCGACATGCCGCCCGAGGAGTTCCGCCGGCACGCGCACGCGGTGGTGGACTGGATGGCCGACTACCTCGCCCACGTGGGCGACCTGCCCGTGCTCGCGCAGGTGCAGCCGGGCGACGTGGCGTCGCGGCTCCCGGCCTCCGCGCCGGACGCGGGCGAGCCGGTGGACGACATCCTCCGCGACTTCCGCGACGTGGTCATGCCGGGGATCACGCACTGGAATCACCCGGACTTCCTGGCCTACTTCTCCATCACGGGCGGCGGGCCGGGGATCCTGGGCGAGATGCTGGCCGCCGCGCTCAACACCAACGCCATGCTCTGGCGCACGGGTCCCGCGCCCACGGAGCTGGAAGAGCGCACGCTGGACTGGCTGCGGCAGCTGATGGGGCTCCCGGCGGGCTTCCACGGCACCATCCAGGACACTGCGTCCATCTCCACCCTCGTGGCCATCGCCGCGGCGCGCGAGGCGGCGGGGCTGGGCATCCGTGATGAGGGGATGAGCGGCCGCGACGTGCCCCGCCTGCGCGTCTACGCGTCCGAGGAGGTGCACTCGTCCATCGACAAGGCGGGCATCACCCTGGGCATCGGCACCGCAGGGACCCGCAAGATCGCCACGGACGCGGAGTTCCGCATGGACCCGGCGGCACTGGAGCGGGCCATCGAGGAGGACGTCGCGGCCGGCATCCGCCCCCTGGCCGTCGTCGCCACCGTCGGCACCACGTCCACGAGCAGCATCGACCCCGTCCCCGCCATCGCGGACGTGTGCGCGCGGCACGGCGTGTGGCTGCACGTGGACGCGGCGTACGGCGGATCCGCCGCGCTGGTGCCCGAGCTGCGCCACGTGCTGGACGGCGCGGAGCGGGCGGACTCGCTCGTGGTCAATCCGCACAAGTGGATGTTCGTCCCCATCGACTGCTCCGTGCTCTTCAGCCGCCGGCCGGACGTCATCCGCCGTGCGTTCAGTCTCGTCCCCGAGTACCTCGCCACCCCGGAGGGTACGACGGTCACGAACCTGATGGACTACGGCCCCGCCCTGGGCAAGCGCTTTCGCTCCCTCAAGCTGTGGATGACGCTGCGCTACTTCGGCGCGGAGGGGATGGCGGCGCGCATCCGGGAGCACTGCCGCCTGGCCCGCACGTTCGCGGGATGGGTGGATGAAGAGGCGGATTGGGAGGTGGTCGCGCCCGTGCCCCTGAGCCTCGTCGTCTTTCGCCATGCGCCGCAGGGGATGGACGACGCGGAGGCGGACGCGCACAACGAGCGGGTGATGGCGGCCGTGAACGCCAGCGGGCGCGCGCTCCTGAGCCACACGCGCGTGCGGGGCCGGCTGGTGCTGCGGCTGGCCGTGGGCAACCTCCGGACGACGGAATCGCACGTGCGCGCCGCATGGGACTTCCTGCGCCAAACGGCGGCGAACGACATCGCAAGTGCTTGACACGCAGGGGGCTGCGGAGCAAGAATGACAGACTGCCGCGCCCGCACGGGCGCGACTCCCCGCGGTGCCCCTTCCCTTCTCCACGCGGTCCCCCGTTGAACGGTCCCTCCGCCGACTTCGCCGAATTGTTCACCCGCGAGCGGTGGGTGGTGATGCGCGAGCGCCATCGCCAGGCCATCCGCATGCGCTGGATGCTGGTGTTCCTCTCCATCGGCGTCGCGGGGCTGGGACGGCTGACGAACTCGCTGGAGATGAGCCTGGTGCACTCGCTCATCCTCAGCGGCATCATCGCCCTCACCAACGGCACCGCGGCCCTGCTGCACCGCGCCGGCCGCTTTGCCCCCTGGCAGTTCTGGGGCGTGCAGCTGGTGGATACGGTCGTGCTCGCCGTCTTCACCTGGCTGCTGGGCGAGCGCGGCTACTTCGTGCTCCCCTACCTGGTGTTCGCCATCGGCGGATACGCGCTGGGGATGCCGCTGGCGGCGCGGGTGCAGCTGGCGGAGGCGTGCATCCTGTACCCCATCGGCCGCTGGGCGGGGATGGAATGGCAGATGGGACCGCCGTTCTGGATCGTCGTCTTCGAGCTGCTGTTCCTGGCCGGCACGGGCTACCTGGCCACCAGCGGGCCCATCGCCTACACGCGGCGGCTGCGGCGCGTGCGGCAGGCGCTGGCCCGCGCGCAGGCGGGCGACTTCAGCGCGCGGCTGCCGGACCGGCACCTGGACGACCTGGGCTTCCTGTCCGTCTCCGTGAACCTGATGTCGCAGACCGTGGGCGAGATGGTGCGGCAGATCCAGGAGCACGCCCGCTCGCTCGCCGCGCTGTCCGACTCCATGGCGTCCACGGCGGAGGAGGTGCAGGCCGCCGCCCGGCTGATCGGCGAGGCCACCTCCCAGGCCGCGGACGAGGCCGGCCAGCAGCTCACCCTCGTGGCGCGCGGTGAGGCGTCCGTGGAGGCCGTGGCCCGCGAGGCCGACGCCCTGCGCGCCGAGGCCGCCCGCTCAACGGGGGCCGCCCAGCTGCTGCGCGGCGAGGCGGAGGAGCACGCGCGGCGGGTGGAGCGCGCCGGCTCGCTGCTGATGGAGCTCACGGACGACTACCGCCGGCTGGAATCCGCCGTGGACGCGCTGGAGGGCGCCGGCGCGCGGGTCAGCGGCTTCGTGACCGCCATCGGCGAGATCGCGGAGCAGACCAACCTGCTGGCCCTGAACGCCGCGATCGAGGCCGCCCGCGCCGGCGAGCAGGGGCGCGGCTTCGCGGTCGTCGCGGGCGAGGTGCGGCAGCTGGCCGAGCAGGCGGGGACGAGCGCCGCCGCCGTGGCCGGCGTGGTGGGGGAGACGGCGTCCGCCCTGGCGGAGGTGCGCCAGCGGCTGCACGCCGGCAGCGCGCGGATCACGGGCGTGGGTGCCGTGGCGGGCGCGGGGCGCGACTCGCTGGGCATCATCGTGCAGGGGCTGGGGCAGACGGTGGCTTTCATCGAGCGCATCACGGGCGACGTGGACCGGCAGGCCGCGGCCATGGACGCGCTGCGCGAGGACGTGGGGCGCATCCGGCAGATCGCGGGCGCCACCCTGGAGGGTGCCCGCCGCTCCGCCGCGGCCGCGGAAGACCAGCGCGCGGCCATGCAGCACCTGGCGGAGACCAGCCAGCGCACGGCCGGCACGGCGGCGACCCTGGATGCGCTCGCGGGCCGCTTCCAGGTGGCCGAGCCCGCCGTCCCCGCCGAGCCGCGGATGGCGTCGCGCCGGGAGCCCCGCGTGCCCCCCTCCGCGCTCGTCAGGACGGCGTAGGGGAGGATGCGGCACCGCCCGATCGGCACCCGGCCGGCGGGACGGGCAGTACGTGGGGATGACAATCGGACGAGGACGACGGGGCAGACGAGGACCACGGGAGGGGCGAGGACGACGGGCAGACGAGGATCGCGGGAGGACGAGGACGACGGGAAGGGTGAGGACGACGGCAGGACGGCGAGATCCGCAGGGCGCAGGAAACGCGAGACCGATGGAGGAGGGCAGCATGGCACCTGGAGCTTCGAACCCGGCCGGCGGAGACCCCGCCCGTTCCGCCGTGGAGCTGCGCGAGCGGCTGGAGGCGCTGGGCCAGGTCTCGGCCGAGCTGCTGCACGACCTGAGCGACGCCGCCCACTCGCTGGAGCAGCGCACCCGCCTGGCCGCCGAAGAGGCGCGCCACGGCCGCTCGCCCTTTCCCGAGCTGCAGCGCGCCGTGGAGGCGGGGGCGGAGATGCGGGCCATGCTGCGCGACACCATGGAGGTGCTGCGCGGCGCCACTCTCTCGCCCGAGGTGCCCATCGAGCCGCGGGCGTGCGTGGAGCGCGCCGTCCTGCGCTTTATCCCCGCCACGGGGCCCGTGGAGGTCCGCATGGTGTGCGACCTGCCGGCGGGCACCCTGGTGCCGGGGCGGGAAAGCTTTCTTTCGCGCCTGGCGTCCAACCTGCTGGCCGGCGCCGCCCG
>DATING010000604.1:0-2254 GCA_035474555.1 Longimicrobium sp.
GTACGTGTACTCGGCGCGGTCGGCCATCTCGGTGGGGTCGCGGCTCTCGGTCTTTACCCCGGAGCTGGTGGTCACGCCGGGCGGGGCGGTCACCTATCCGCCCACGGCCACCACGGGCACGATGATCCAGCCGATCGACGAGGTGGCGGAGCCGGATCCCACGACGGCGCTGCTGCGCGGCTCGGCCAGCGGCAACAACTTCGCCGGCCACGCGTGGTTCGAGTTCGGCTCGTCCCCCGACCTGGCCGGGGCGACGGTGGTGGGGCGCGACACGCTCCCGGCCACGGGGACGCGCAGCTACCAGAAGTACGTGAACGGGCTCACGCCGGGGAACACGTACTACTTCCGGATGGTTGCGCAGAACCGGTACGGCACGGTGCGCGGGGCCACCGTCAGCTACACGGTGGCGCCGCCGGAAGCGGCCACGGCGCTGCGGGTGGAATACGGCCCCGCCAACTACCTGCTCAAGATCTACTGGACGGTGAACGCGCGCAGCGCCGGGTACGCGGTGGAGTACCGCGACCAGGGCACCACGGCGTGGACGAGCAGCGGCACCTTCACCTCCAGCGCTGGGGGATACTGGGCCTTCTATCCCACCCTGGATGCCACGCGCGTGGTGGAGATCCGCGTGCTCTCTTGCAACGCGGTGGGATGCACGCCCTCCGGGACGGTGACGCAGCTGGTGCAGCGGCTCGATCCGCCGGCGGGGGTGGCGGGGAGCGTGAACGCGGCGGGCGACGTGGTCCTGACGTGGACCGACGGGTCGATGGAGACCAGCTACGAGATCTCCCGCCGGGTGCAGGGGAGCGGCTCCACGCCGGTCAAGATCGGCACGGCGGCGCGCAACGCGGTGACGTACACGGACGCGACGGCCGTGTCCGGCGAGACGTACGAGTACACGGTCCGCAGCCTCCTGAGCTTCGGCAGCCGGCGCTCGGCGCTCAGCAACGCGGCGGTCGTCGCGGTGCCGTAGCCCGCGCCGGCGTCCAGCCTTCGCACGAAAGCGGGCGGCCTCCCAGGAGGCCGCCCGCTTCTCGTTTGCATCCATCCGCATCCGGTGGTTCGGTCCCGCGCACGAGGCGGATCGCCGTTGCGTCCCGGGTGCTCAAAAAGACGCGATCGGGCGATCCGGTTTCACCACTTTCCCGCGCGCCCCGCAGCCGATCATCCTCCCCGAAAACCGCGATGAACAGCGTCGCGATCGCAATCTGCCGAGCCGTCCTTGGTGTCGGCGGAGGCCGACAGTGTGAAGTTGTAGCCGCGATTCAATCGCTTTCCCCCGGCCGTGATCTCATCGCTCGCGTCTCACCCGCGATTTCACTCCGATTGCTCGCCGCTCCTCCGCCGCTCCGCCATCGCCCCCGCTCCTGCCGCCCGCATCTCCTCGCCGATTCGGCCGATGCGGATCCGTGCGATCACGCCGGCAGCAGGTGCACGGTGAAGGTGCTGCCCTCGCCCAGGACGCTGTCCACGGTGATGTCGCCGCCCATGGCGCGGGCCAGCTCGCGGCTGATGGCCAGCCCCAGCCCCGTGCCCTGGCGCGTGCGCGTGAGGTCCGGATCCACCTGGACGAAGGGCTCGAAGATGCTCGCCTGCTTCTCCGGCGGCACCCCGCACCCCGTGTCGCGGACGCGGATCTGCACCTCACCGTCTGCGCGCACCCAGTCCATCCACACCGATCCCCCGGAACCCGTGAACTTGACCGCGTTGGAGATCAGGTTCAGCAGCACCTGCTCCAGCTTTTCGCGGTCCCCGCGGACGCGCACGGTCCCGTCCCCCGGCGCGGGCGCGTAGGTGATGCCGCGCGCCGCCGCCTGCGGGGCGATGAGCGCCTCCAGGTCGTCCAGCAGCTCGCCCAGCGCCACGTCGCGAATCTCCAGCTCGATCTTGCCCGCCTCGAGCTTGGCGAAGTTCAGCACGTCGTTGATGAGCCCCAGCAGGTGCTGCTGCGCGCGCTTCACGCGGTCCAGGTCCGCCTGCTGCTGCGCCGTCACGGGCCCGCGCAGCTCCATCTGGATCAGGTCCACGTACCCGCCGATGGCGTTCAGCGGCGTGCGCAGCTCGTGGCTCATGCTGGCCAGGAACTGCCCCTTGGCGCGGTTGGCCGCCTCCGCCTCCGCGCGGGCCGTGTGCTCCGCCTGGTACAGCCGCGCCCGCTCCAGGGCCGCGCCGCACTGCCCCGCCAGCGTCTCCAGGAACACGCCCACCCCATCGTCGAACCCCTGCTCCGCGCCAAAGCTGAACCCCAGCGCGC
>DATING010000605.1:0-8158 GCA_035474555.1 Longimicrobium sp.
GACGGCCGCAGCCTCATCCCTGGGGCTGCGGCCGTTCAGCACTTGGCCGGGGTAGAAGCCAGGATTAGCTTGAGCCGTCCGCCCGCTGCCCCGGCCACACCCCCTTGTCCAGAATGTCCATGCGCCGCATCCCGCTCCGTATCCTGCTCGCCGCGCTGCTGCTCTGCGGATGCTCGTCGCGGGGGCGGTCAGGGGCCATGGAGGAGATGGGCGAGGTGCAGCTGCCGCCCGCGGCCATGGGGATGGTGCGGTTCGCCCTGGACGACTTCGGCGGGCTGAGCGGCGCCACGCTGGAGACCAACGCGCTCCCGTACAAGCTCGTGGCGGCGGCGCTGGTGATGGATGAGGAGGCGCGGACGGGCGAGCGGCTGGGGCGCGGAGACCTGCCGCGGATCTTTCGCCGTTTCGGATTCCTGTACCCGGAGCGCATCGGCAACTGGCGCGGGGTCGCGCGGCCGGAATCCGACCGGCCGATGGGGATGGTTACGGGGATGGTGAAGGGGCCGCTGCCCGTGATCCGCATCGACGCGGCGACGCTGGGGTGCGCGTCGTGCCACGCGGGCACGCTGTACGACGCGGGCGGGCGGCCCACGGGCGAGGCCTGGCTGGGGCTGCCCAACACGTCCCTCAACATCGACGGCTACGTGTGGGCGGTGTACCGCGGCATGCAGCGCGCGGCGCGCGATCCCGACGCGCTGGCCCGGCGCGCCGCGGAGCTGTTCCCGGAGATGGGCGGGCGGGAGCTCTTTACCCTTCGCCGCGTGATCCTGCCCCGGGTGCGCAAGCGGATGGCGGAGCTGGCGCGGACGGTCGACGCGCCGACGCCGTTCTCCAACGGCGGGCCGGGGCGCACCAACGGGGTGGCCGCGCTCAAGCAGCAGCTGGGCCTGCTGCCGGCGGGGCGGATGCACCCGGAGGCCGGCTTCACCTCCATCCCGGAGCTGGGGTCGCGGCACCTGCGCAGCGGACTGCTGTACGACGGCACCTTCTCGCCCCTGGCCGTGGACCCGTGGGCGCACCGGCGCGCGGGAGAGACCAGCCCCGCGCACCTGGACTCGCTGGCCGCCGTCGTCACCTTCTTCACGGTGCCGACGATGGGGATGCACCCCGACCAGGCGGTGCGGGCGATCCCGCGGGTGCGGCAGGTGATGCAGTGGCTCACGGACGACTACGCGCCGCCGCCGTTTCCCGGCGCCATCCACGAGGCGCGGGCGCGCGCGGGGCAGGCGCTGTTCCAGGCCCGCTGCGCCTCTTGCCACGGCACCTACGACGAGGGGGCGCGGCCTCGGCGGCTGGTCTCGTATCCCAACACGCTCGTTCCGCAGGCGCGGATGGGGACGGACCCGGCACGGTGGCAGGCGATGGATTCCATCCTGCTGGCGCGGCTGCGGGGGACGGCGTACGCGCGCCACGTGGATGCGCGCCGCACGGGCGGATACGTGGCGCCGATCCTCTCCGGCCTGTGGGCCACGGCTCCGTACCTGCACAACGGCTCCGTCCCTACCCTCTGGCACCTGATGACGCCCGGCACGCGGCCCGTGCGCTTCCAGGTGGGCGGGCACGGCCTGGACTACGGGTTGATGGGGATCGCCGGGACGCCGGACGCGGAGGGGACGTACCGCTACCCGGCCGGGTACGCGCCGTGGTCCACCCCCGAGGTGTACGACACGCGGCAGCCGGGGATGGGGAACGGCGGGCACGAGGAGTCCTTCGCGGCACTCTCGGAGGCGGAGAAGCTCGCGCTGATCGAGTATCTGAAGACGCTGTAGGAGAAGCATTTCACGCAGGGCCGCGGAGGAGAACAAGAGGCGCAGAGGGATTCCTCTGCGCCCCTTTTGTATCCCACGACCAGCTGCGGCAACCGTGATTCTGAGAAAACGCCAATTCCTGTCGTGTATCGGCGGCACGCGACAAGATCGGTGCGACCCGCAACCCCATTCAAGCGCCCAGCCGCCGCGTTCGCGAAAGCGGAATTTACGCGGGGAGAGGACGGGATTTCGCTGGTGTATCCGAGGCTCCCGGCCTCCGGCGCGCGGTCCGGCGCCGGGCCGGGGAGCGGCGCGGCCGGTCCGGCGGCGGCGCCATTCGTTCCCGTTATGCTTGACGGGAATGGTGCGGCGGGCTATCCATGTGTGGGGGATGTGACCCGATCATCCCGCCGGACGCGCCGCGGGCTCGGGGTCCTGGCGCAATCCGCGCGGGCGCGCCTCCGAAACGTTGATCCCCCGCCCCGGCGAGCCCCCGCCGTACACCTACCCAGCCGGAGACGATCGAGCCGATGAGTGTTGCCACAGAGTCCGTACAGGTTTACGCGATCGCTCCCGCCGAAGACGGCCGGATTGCCTTTCCGCCGGCCATGGAGGCGCGCTTCAGGCCGGCGCTGGCGGAGGTGCACGACGAGATGCTCGCCCGCGATGAGGTGATCGCGCTCCTCTGCTTCGGCTCAGCGCCGCGCGGCAAGGCCAAGGCCAACTCCGATCTGGACGTCTGCGCCCTTACGAACGGCACCGAGTACTGGAAGCGGAGCCGCATGGTGAACGGCGTGGAGGTGCAGCTCCAGGTGGGGCCGCTGCATACCTGGCGCGGGGAGGTCGAAAAGGGAAGCCCCGTCATCATCGAAGCGTTCGCCACGGGCGAGCTGCTGTTCGACCGGACGGGCGAGGCTACGGCGCTCAAGGGTGAAGCGGTGGAGCTCTCCCGGGCGGGGCCGCCGGTGCTCGAGCCCCCGGTCATCGAGCGGGTGCGCTACACGACCACCAACATGGTGCGCGACCTGGAGGACATGTCCGAGAACAGTGTGGAAGCACGCATGCTGGCCAGCATCCTGGTGCTGGATGCGCTGCGCTTCTGGTGCGCGCATCAACGGTTCTGGGCGAACCGCAAGCCGTTCGTCATGCTGCGCCACCTGCGGGGCCGCGACGCCTCGCTTGCCGCGAAGATCGAGAGCTTCTACGCCTCGTCCTCGCCCGCGCACGCCATCGCGTTCACGGACGCAGTGCTGGAGGTGGTGGGTGGCCGCCTGTATGAGCTTTCCACGGATCCCGAGCCTGCCGTGTAAGGCCGGCGGTCCATTTCCGCACGAGCCCCCGATGCGCGCCCTCGCTTCGGGGGCTCGTTGCTTCTGGCCAGGGAATAGGGAATAGCAGGACGGGGCGGATGATGGCGGATTGCGAAGAATCGGCCTGGAATCGGAGTCCGGAAGAACGCGTCGTGCCGAGCGGCCGCGCAAAGCCGTCGGCGGAAGGTGGGCAGCGCTGGATGGATGCGGGTGCGACGACCGGACGCGTCCGGATGGAATCGGCAGGATGCAGCAGACCCCTGGTAGTGGGGATGCTGCCGGCGAGGGGACGGGATCCGCGTTTTTTGGGGGAGCCCAATCCTCCGCTCTCCTGGCGGAAGCTCGTCCGGGCACATCATCCACCTGATCGCGATCCGTAAAAGGCCGCCCCGGCGGAATGCGGGGCAACCGTCGACAAGCCCGACCGTGCGATTCAGACGGCCGCGCTCAGACCAGCAGCTCGTCCACCGGCAGGCGAGGGCTGCGGGCGGCGCCGCCGGGAGGCACGCCGCCCACGCGCAGGACGTTGGCCAGCCGTCGATCCGCGGGAATGCCGTGCTCGCGGCCCAGGCGTTCGCGGGCCGCGGGAGAATCGGCCAGGGCGGACATGGGGACCATCCCCGCGCCCAGGGCCGCGATCTCCAGCCAGAGGCGGTAGAACAGGCGCCCCACATCGAAGTCGCCCAGCTCGCGGCGCGGGGTAAAGAGGAGGATGGCGGATGCGCTGCGGATCTGCGCGGCCTCCGAGATCACGGCGCGCCCGGCGCCCAGGCGCTTCAGCACGCCGAACACGCGCGGGCGCAGGAGCACGGACGCCGCGGCGCGCTCCACGCCGGAAAGGGCCATGCACTCCGCGTTCAGCCCGTCGCGCGCCCAGTCCGGGTGCGCGGGGGAAAGCCGCATCCAGCGGTACAGCTCCGCGTGGTACGCCGGCTGCCGCACGAATGACCAGCCGGCGTCATCGTACAGCCGCGCCAGCTCCGGCAGCCGCGCGGCATCCGTCATCCAGCGGACGTCTTCGCCGCCGATCGTCGTCAACCGGCGCAGGACGTCCACGGAGAGGGGGAGGAATCTGCCGCGGTAGCTGCGGCGGGCCTCCACGAACTCCGCCAGCGGGTCGGGCGCGGCGCCATCCACCAGCCGAGCGCTCGCGACGGCAATCCGCCCATCCTCCTCGTCCGCATCCACCGGCAACTCCGGCTCCGACAATCCCAGGCCGTGGCGCGACAGGGCGATGCACATCCCCTCCCACGCGGCCCCCAGGCTGACGCGCACGTCGTGGCCCGTGGGGTCGGCGACGGGGAGGGCGCGGTCCACGGCGCGGTAGAGGACCACGCGCCCATCCGCCCCGAAGCGCCACCGCGCGGGCTGCACGTTGTGCACGGTGGGCGCGCGGGCTGCCTCGGCCACCAGCGCGCGCTGCATCGCCCGGTCCGGCGCGGGGGGCGTCACGCGAGCGCCTTGCGGAACAGGTGCAGCCGGTGGAGCGGCCGGGCGCCCATCTTCTGCACCTGGCGCAGGCTGGCCTGGTTCACGTCCGCGATCCAGGTGATCCCCAGGTGCGTGTAGCCGGCGGACTTGAGCGCGGCCGTCACGCGGTGCAGCATGGCGGCGTTCAGGCCGCGCCCCTGCATCCGCTCCGCGACGGAGTAGAAAATGATGACGGCCCGCCGGCGCCGGAGACGGTAGCGGAGAAAGTGGAACGGCGTGAGCAGGCCGATGCGGGACCGCGTGGCGCGCAGCAGCGGGTTCAGGTCCGGGATGCAGACGACGGTCCCCACCGGGCCCTGCGCGTCGTGCACCAGGGCGGTGATGCGCGGATCCAGGATCATCGCCATGTCCTTCGCCTGGAACTCCATCTCCGCCGGCGTAAGGGGGACGAACATCGGGTTCTGCTCGAATCCGTCGTTCAGAACCACGCGGATGTCCTGCAGGATGCGTCCGAAGTCCCGGGCCCGCAGCGTCTCCCACCGCAGCGCCGGGTCCGCCAGCCGCGCGCGGGCCTTGTCGCCCAGCAGCGCCTCCGGGTCCAGCCGCCGCAGGTCCGCCTCCCACGTGGTCGCGGGGAACTCCGGCGCGTATCCGTGCGCCTGCAGCAGCCGCGGGATGTGCGGCGGATTGTACTGCTGGTCCGTGTAGGGCACCCCGCCGAACCCCTCCGTCACCACGCCCACCTGCTGCATGGCCGTGAGGTTGAAGTTCCCCATCACCTCGTCGCAGCCGTGCGCGCGGGCGAACGCCTCCGCCTGGCCCAGCAGCAGGCCGGCGGCTTCCACGTCGTCCGCGCAATCGAAGAAGCCGAAGTAGCCCCGTCGCCACCCGTGCCGCTCGTTGCTGGCGTGGTGCACGTGCGCCACGATGCGCCCCACCGGCGCGCCGTCGCGGTGCGCCGTCCACACGCGACGGGCGCCGGCATGTATAAAGAGCGGATTCGTGTCCGCGCGAAGGAACCGCTCCACGTCCGCCTTCATGGGCGAGACGTAGGGTGCATCGCCATAGACGCGGAACGGCACCTCGAAAAAGGCGCCCAGGTCGTCCTCGCGCAGCTCAAGCACGGGCAGGTGCCAGCAGGGCCTGGCTCGCCTGGCGCTGGATGACCTCCAGCTCCAGCTCGGCGTCGCGGTTGCCGCCCATCTCGGGCAGGTTCACCAGCAGCAGGTGCAGCGGATCGGTGGCCAGCAGGCAGGCGTGCGTCATCTCGTAGCGCTCCAGGATGTCGGCCATCTGCTCCGCCGCGTCCTGCGCCGCGCGCGGGGCGTCCGGGCCCAGCTGCCGGAACTGCGCGCCGGAGCAGGTGCGCGACGTACCGAAGAGGGCCGCCAGGCTGTCCGCCCGGTAGGCACGCAGCTCGTCCGGGCCCAGCAGCAGGTGCTGCTCCGTCAGCGGGTACCGCCGCAGCCACCCCGCCAGCGCCTCGCGCGAGCCGCTGGGGGCGTGCGCCAGCCAGCGCAGCAGCCGCTCCTGGCGCTGCACCGTCCCCGCGTTGCGCAGCCGCTCCCCGATGGCGAACAGCAGGACGAGGGCCGATGCCAAAGGCAGCGCGTGCCCCCACACCTCCAGGGGCCGCGGCGAAAGAAAGGCGCCCATCCCCGACAGCAGCAGCGCCTGCAGCGCCAGCCACCCCAGCTCCCGCAGCCGCCACCCCGCGTGCTCCGGCAGGCGCGCCAGGTGCACCAGCGTGTAGACGAAGAGCAGCACGCCCACCGCGCCCCAGCGCTGCGGGGGAACGCCCAGCTCCAGCCGAAAGTCGCTGGCGGCCATCGGCAGCCCCGCCAGGATGGCCAGCAGGCATCCCGACACCAGCCGGTTCTCCGCGGGGGACAGGGTGTCGCGCCGCCGGGCCAGGAGGAAGTACCCCAGCAGCGCCATCATCGCAAGGAGGACCGCGGGAAAGCCGTAGGGGAGCACGGCCTCGCGCCAGCGCGCCGGCGCCAGGTTCATGACGAAGAAGAAGGCGCTGCCCCCCGCGGCCAGCAGCTTGACGGAGGGCGGGAGGTGGCGCCGGAGCAGCCCCTCCACGAAGAGCGCCATCGCCAGCGGGAGGAGGGTGGCCGCGGCGAAGGTCAGGCGGGTCAGCCGCAGGTCCGGCCCCAGCCACGAGAAGCCGCGGACGAGCAGGAGGACGGTGAGCACGCCCAGCAGCAGGACGGCCCGGCGCTCCAGGGGGCTGCGGCTGGGGTTGCGGACGATGTGCAGCAGGTAGCTGGCGGCGCCCAGCGCGCCGATCCACGTCACCAGGACGTCGATGGCCACCGCGTCAGCCGCCATTCGCCAGCTCCCGCAGCTTGCGCCGCACCACCTGCAGCCGCAGCCACGCCACCGGCGCGGGCTTCGGGCGCTCCACCTCCAGCGTCCACGGGTTGTAGAAGCAGCCGCGAAAGTCCACCCCCGAAGGCTTGCCCAGCGCCAGCTTCACCGCCTCGTACGCCATCAGGTTGCCCGTCAGGATCACCATGGGCGCAAAGGACGGGCGGCTGCGCTTCCCCGCCAGCATCTCCGCGGCAAAATCCAGGTCGATGTGCTCCGCGCTGCTGGAGTGCACCATCACGTACGTCGCCTCGGCCATCTTGCACGCGTCCGCGTCCGCCGCCGAGAGCGCGTCCCACGGCTTGCCCACGGTGGGAAAGCCCAGCCGCTCCTCCGGCCGCGGGTCGCCGGGGCGGACGAGCGTCACGGAGGGGAGCGGAGAGGTGTAGGCGTCGATGACGGTGGCGCCGTGCTCGCGCGCCTTGCGGTACAGGTGGATGCCGGCCGCCAGGTCGTCCATCCCGTTCACCACGACCTTGTACTCGGCCAGGATCTCGTCCAGCCGCCCGGTCCACTCCGGGCCGAAGGTGACGGGACGCAGCCCGGGGTTGATGGCGGCCAGGCGCTCCACGGTGGCCTCCACCTTTCCCTTCCCCACCGTGTGCAGGTCCGCGAACACCTGGCGGTTGAGGTTGGATACCTCGAACACGTCCATGTCGGCGATGGCCAGCCGCTCCATCCCCGCGCGCGCCAGCGATTGCACGGCCGCGCCGCCCATCCCGCCCACGCCGCAGACGAAGACGGGCGTGGCGCGCAGCCGTGCCTGCTCCGCCTCCGTCACGAAGCCGGCGTTGCGGTGCGTCATCACCGCGTAGTCGAAGTCCGGCGTCACGCGCTCTGCTTCCATGGCCGCAGGTCACCCATCGGGCGGGAGGCGTCGAACCACTGGAGCAGGGGCGCCACCAGCGATTCCAGGAGAAGAAAGACGAAGCGCAGCGCCAGCCCCACCGGCGAAAGTTCCGCGCGAAAGCGGGTAAAGTGCTCGCGCGCGGCGCGCAGGGTGAACTGCGCCAGCTGGAGGAAGTCGTCGCCGCGGGCGTAGTCCAGCTCGCGCTCGCACATCTCGTTGTAGACGGGCGTGCGGTGCTTGGGCGCCTCGCTGAAGGTCTTCTTGAGGTTGTCGCTGCCGCCCGTGTAGGCGTTGGTGATGACGAAGCGCTCTTCGTCGAACCCGGCGTCCGCCCCCACGCCAAAGACGTGGCGGTGGCGGGCCATGATCTGCCGCGCCAGCGACTGCACGGCCGCGCCGCCCATCCCGCCCACGCCGCAGACGAAGACGGGCGTGGCGCGCAG
>DATING010000606.1:0-8123 GCA_035474555.1 Longimicrobium sp.
GCGACAGGTGCTGCTGATGTACACGACCACCTGCCAGTTCTGCCTGAGCAGCATTCCCGCGTGGAAGCAGGTCACGGCGGCGGTGGATACCATGAAGGGCATCCGCGCGACGGTCTACGGCGTGTCGCTGGACTCGGCGGACGTGACGCGGCAGTACATCACCAGGCACGGGCTGCCGTACGAGACGGTGCGCTTTCCCAACGAGAAGGTGGCGGGGATGTACCGGGCGGGTACGGTGCCCGTGACGCTGGTGCTGGACGAGCAGGGCCGCACCATCTACACGCGGACGGGCGAGCTCAAGTCCAAGGCGGCCATCGACAGCGTGATCGCCGCCATCCAGTGGCGTCCCGCCCCCCCCGACACGAGCGCCGCCGCGCGCCAGCGTGCGCAGGCCCAGCCGGCGCCGGCGAAGTCGTAGGCCCCCACCCCCCGGCCCCCTCCCCCCTCGTTCCTCGTGGAGAGGGGGAGCACTGCGGCTCGTGCACGGAGGTGGGCATCCAGCCACGCCCCCACCCGCTCGTCGCCTCGCGACCTCCCCAATCCTGGGGGAGGTCGTTCTGTCTCTGAGGATGGCTCCTGCCCGGGAGGGGCGCCCCTCCCCCGGCCCCTCCCCGCGCAAACTGCGCGCGGAGAGGGGAGAACCCAACCGGCCAGAAAGCCCGCCGTCCGGCACGGGCTGGGGTGTACACCCCCTCCCGCGCAGTTTGCGGGAGGGGGTGGACGAGCCTGAGCGAGGCCGGGGGAGGGCCACAGCCCGCGCCGCGACGGCACCGTCCCGTGCAACCTCCCTCCCCCACGCAGTTTGTGGGGGAGGGTCGGGGAGGGGGGCGCTCCGCCCGCGCACCACCCTCCGCTCCGCGACGGAATCCCCACCCTCGCACTTTTCCCCCTCGTCCTTCACATTCCCGCTCCCACCCAACCCGGGAGACGGATGACCGACCGAAACGAGATCCTGCGCCGCACGGAGGCGCACGTGCGCGAGCAGATGCACGGCGAAGGCACCGGCCACGACTGGTGGCACGTGGACCGCGTGCGGCGCATGGCGCTGCGCCTGGCCCGCGACGAGGGCGCCGACCCGTACGTGACGGAGCTGGCGGCGCTGCTGCACGACATCGCCGACCACAAGTTCCACGGCGGCGACGAGACGGCCGGCCCCCGCGCCGCCCGCGCCTGGCTCACCGGGGCCGGCGCCGGCGCGGAGGACGTGGAGCACGTGGCCACCATCGTGGCGCAGCTGTCGTTCAAGGGCGCGGGGGTCGCCACGCCCATGAGCACCGCCGAGGGCCGCGTGGTGCAGGACGCCGACCGGCTGGATGCCATCGGCGCCATCGGCATCGCGCGGGCGTTCGCGTACGGGGGCAGCCGCGGCCGCCCGCTGCACGAGCCCGCCGCCGCGCCCGAGATGCACGACAGCTTCGAGCGCTACAAGTCGAGCACGGGGCCCACCATCAACCACTTTCACGAAAAGCTGCTCCTGCTGCGCGACCGCATGAACACGGCCGCCGCCCGCCGCATCGCGGACGAGCGCCACCGCTTCATGGAGGCGTACCTGGACCGCTTCCAGCGCGAGTGGGACTCGGTGGATGGCTAAACCAGATGATCGGGGCGCTTGACATCCGGGCAGAAGAAGCGTACATTGGGAACAACATCCCCGGGGGTCGAACCCCGGGTCCCCTCGGTCTGCGGGCCGGGGGGTTTTTTTATCCCTCAGCCCCCTCCGCTCCTTATGGATCTTAACGTTTCATTCGTAGTGGATGGCTTGAACCTCTACCACTCTCTTCGGGAGATCGAGAAGGTTGCGAAGGCAAAGGTTCGCTGGCTTGATCTCCGATCCCTGTGTGCTTCGTACCTGCACGCTGTCCGCGGCGCGGTTGGTCAGCGGGTAGAACTGGGGAGAATCGACTATTTCTCCGCTCTCGCGAGCCACCTCACCGCTCGTAATCCTAACGTGGTGGATGAGCAAACCGCGTATCTGGCCGCTCTGGGGAATTCGGGTGTAAACGTCACCCTGTCTCGCTTCAAGCAGAAGGACGTCATCTGCCCGAAGTGCGGAAATCGCTTCGTCCGCTTTGAAGAGAAAGAGACTGACGTGGCGATCGGGATGAAGGTGATGGAGACTGCCGCCCGCGGCGAGTGCGAGGTGGTCGTTCTCATCAGTGGCGATACCGATCTAGTTCCGGCGATCAAAGCCGCGAAACGCCTCTCTCCAAGCCTGATGATCGGCGTTGCCTTCCCATTTATGCGCCACAACGCGGAATTGCGGGCGGTCGCCGATTTCACATTCGCGATCGGTCAGCGCGACGTTCAACGAGCACAGTTCCCGCCGGCAGTATCATTGTCTGACGGCGGGACCGTCCTGAAGCCCACCGGGTGGTAGGCAACTTTGAAGAAAAAAGCGCGGCGGCCCCCATCGGCCGCCGCGCTTTCGTATCATCCCAGGATGCTCCGGTGATTCAGAGCGGGCCGCGGTCCCAGGGGCCCCAGACGGCGTAGGTGCCGCCGGAGAGCGTCGCGGCGCTGGTGGCGCGGGTGCCGCCCTGGATGTTGAAGAACAGCGTGCGGCCGTTCGGCGCGAAGCATACGCCCGCGAACTCCGACGACGCGGCGTCCGTGCGGATCATGTCGAACAATTCGCCGTCCGGCGTGAGCGCGCGGATGAACTGCTCCGCGAGCCCGTCCTCGCAGATCATCAGCCCGCCGCGCGGGCTCAGGCACAGGTTGTCCGGGCTGTCCAGCACGTCGCGCGACGGCGACTCGAAGAGCAGCGTGAGCTCGCCCGCGTCCGCCCCCGTCGCGCGGTAGCGCCACACCTGGCCGGCGCGCACGTTGCCGCCCTCCGTGGCGTCGAAGTAGATGTCGCCGTCCCCCGCGAAGCATCCCTCCAGCCGCTCGAACATCGCCGCACCTTTCGCCCACCCCTGCTGAAAGACGGCGGACACGTTGGTCTCGGCCGCGGCGGGATCGGGATCGTCGATGTCCACCCAGTCCACCGCCAGCGGCGCGCGCACCGTCTGCCCCGTGAACGTGACGTAGTTGGGACGGTCCTTCACGCGCAGCATCTGCAGCCGCCCGCCCTCCACCAGCCGGCCGGGAACGCGGGGGATGAAGCGGTAGAAGCCGGAGCCGCGCCCGCCCGGGATGGCCGGGTCGTGGCGCATGTCCTCCGTCAGGTAGACGATGCCGGAGCGCGCATCCACCGCCAGTGCCTCGTGCACGAAGCGGCCGAGGGCCTTCAGGGGCACGGGCTCCACTTCGCCGTCCGCGTCCGCCGGCACCTCGAAGCAGTAGCCGTGCGGCTGGTCGTAGCCCTGGGTGGGGCCGTTGGTCGTCTCCTCGCACGAGATCCAGCTGCCCCACGGCGTGCGGCCGCCGGCGCAGTTGGTGTGCGTGCCGCTCAGGCTCACGAACTCGCGCACGAGCTCCACCTCGCCGTCGAGGCCCTGGCGCAGCTCCAGGGTGCTGGTGCCGCCGCCGGCCTTGCGGTCGTAGGCGCGCACGCCGGGCCCCAGCAGCTCCGCCGTGGCGGCCGGGTCGGCGATCTCGTGGTTGCGCACCAGGCGGATGGTCCGCTCGTCGCGCGTGGCGAACGCCGACATCCCGTCCAGCCCGTACCGCACCTGGAAATCCGGGTTCACCTGAGACGGCGTACGGGTGGTGCTGAGCTTGCGCACGCGAAAGCCCTCCGGCACCCACAGCTCGGGAACCTGGGGGCTGCGGACGAGCGGGCCGTATCCGTTCGTGCGGGGAACGGGGCGGCCGGGGTCGGAGATGCACGAAAGGCCCATCAGCGAGGGCGCCACGAATCCGCCGCCCATGACGGCGGCACGGCGCAGGAACGTGCGCCGGTCGATCAGGTGATCCATTGCAACTTCGTCGTGTGCGGGTACTTCGGTCCGGTCTCCCAAATTCGCGGGCGCCGGGAGCGGGGTCAACCGCCCGTACGTATCAGGACGGCAACTTTGGGGAGGCGGATTTGACGCAGGAGACGATGGCGGGGCGCGTCTGCGTGGTGACGGGCGCCACGGCGGGGATGGGCGAGGTGATGGCGATCGAGCTGGCCCGCGCCGGCGCCACGGTGGTGCTCATCGCCCGCAGCGCGGAAAAGGCGGCGCGGACGCGGGCGATGGTGGTGCGCGCGGCGGGGCACGACCGGGTGGACGTGGTGCGGGCGGACCTGGCGTCGCAGGCGCAGGTGCGTGCCGCCGCGGCGCAGGTTCTCGATCGATATCCCGCCGTGCACGTGCTGATCAACAACGCCGCCGTCTACACCCGCGGGCGGGAGACGACGGAGGACGGGATCGAGATGCAGCTGGCCGTGAACCACCTTGCGCCGTTCCTGCTGACGAACCTGCTGCTGGACGGGCTTCGCGCCGGCGCCCCGGCACGCGTGGTGACCATGAGCTCCGGCGCGCACAACGCCGCCAAGCCCCGCTGGGACGACCTGGAGATGCGCGCCGGGTACAGCGGTCTGCGGCAGTACAGCAACACCAAGCTGTACAACCTGTGGATGACGCGCGAGCTGGCCCGCCGCCATCCCCTGCCGGCGCTGGCGGCGAACGCCATGCACCCGGGCGTGGTGGGGACGTCGCTGCTGTTCGGGGGGTTCGCGGCGCTGCGGCTGCTCAAGCCGTTCATGCGCACGCCGGCGCAGGGCGCGCGGACGGCCGTCTACCTTGTCTCCGACCCCGCCGTGGCGAACGTGACGGGCGAGTACTTCAAGGACAATCGCCGCGCCCGCTCGTCCGCCGCGTCGCAGGACGCGGAGGCCGCGCGGCGCATGTGGGAGATCAGCGCGCGGATGACGGGGCTGGCGTAGGCGGGGGTCGCCAAAGGTGAACCGTCTAACGGCCAACCGCCTTGTTTTCCTGAGGGAGGCGCCCGCCAGATCCATCCCGTGACGGTTCCATGGCGCCGACCGAAGGATCTCCTGTCCCGTGCCTGACGACGGCCTTCGGAGCCGGACCCGTCCCGTAACGGAGCCCAAACCCGAGAGCATCTGCCCACGCTGGATTCGGGCGGCGCCACCGACGAACGGAATCCGTCGCGGGCGAGTCCCGTCATGGGGCCACCGTCGATCACGGGACGGTAGATCCTTCGGTCGGCGCCGGGGCTCCGCGGGTGGGACAGGATCGGCGGCGCCTCCCTCAGGAAAACAATTCGGGCGGCGGATCGGGATCCAAATACGAGCGATCAGCGGCGCTTTTCCATGCTGAGCGCGGTGAACTGCAGCGGGTCGCGATCAGGCGAGTCCGTGTACAGCTGCAGCAGCCCGCGGCGCCGCTCCAGCTCCGGCGCGTCCATACCAGGCTCATCGATCAGCTGGCGAAGCTGGGCCTCTACCTGCGCCTGCGTCTCGTTCATCAGGCACAGCATGGTCAGGCCGCTGAACGGAAAGCGGTCGAAGTTCTCCACCAGGAACTCGCGCAGGGCGGGGCCCCGGCGCAGGTGGAACGTGATGGTGCGGTCGATGCCCCGCACCGGGTACTGCGGAAACGTGGCCGAGTGCATGAGCGCCGACGCGAAGTTGTTCAGGATGAGCTCCGCCATGGCGCGCACCTCGTCCTCGCTCGCGGTGTCGCCCGGCCGCCACTCGGCGTTCGTGTAGAAGTACGGCCGCAGGTAGGGCTTCTCCACCAGCAGCCGCACGTGGTCGCTGGTTTCGGTGATGGCGCGCTGGATGAGGAGCAGGTCCGGCTGCTGCTGCGCGATCTCCAGCTGGCGCACGGCCGTGCCGATTTGCTCCTTGGCGATGTGCAGCTGCTTGGTGAACACGGTAAAGTTCAGCAGACCCACCAGCACCAGCAGCAGCGTGCCGATGAACCCCAGCACGCCGATCCACGTCTCGATTCCCATCTATCCGCCTCCAATGCCGCGCACGCGCCGGCGGAGGTCCGTCGGCGCGTGCGGATTGCGTGTGTCCGATGTCCATCCAGCGCCGATGGACCGGCGCGCCCGGCGGATGTGCACGCCGGGGCTGTGGCATACCGGCTGCGCGGCGGAGAGTTCCGTTGGGATGGAGGAAGCACGATGGGGAGCGGGATACCGATCCGTCGACGGGCGAGGATGGAGCATGTCGGCGAAGATCCCGATCCGTCGGAGCACCGCCACGGACACGGCGCGGGAGCAGCCTTCCGTCCTGAGCGGCTAAAGCCGCCGCTGGGACTTCGATAAGCCCCGTCTCGACTCGCTGACGCTCGGCGAACGAGGCTTCAACTGCTTGACGACGAACCGCCGGTGGCGTGGCACTCGCCCGTGACGGAGAGTCCGCGCAGGCGGACTTCGTGTGTTTGTTGCAGCGAATTCATTCGCCCGGCTCCGAGGCTGACTCCACCTCTCCTCCTCCGGTGCCCCGGCTTTCCATCATCCATCGCAGATCATCCATCCCGCCCATCCTACGCCTCCGCATCCGCCGGTAGGGCAACTCCCCACAGCCGCAGTCTGCATCCTCCCGTGATGTGTGGGGCGCGCGCCGATTAGCTTGCCGGGTACGCTCCGCACAGGGCCGGGGCGCCACTCATCTCACGGGATTGCGGACGATGATGGACGCGGGCGCTGCGGCCATGGTGGTCGGCGGGGGGATCGGCGGCTTGTCGGCGGCCATCGCCATGCGCCGCGCGGGCATCCAGGCAGAGGTCTACGAGCGCGCGCCGGAGCTGCTGGAGGTGGGCGCCGGCATCAGCCTGTGGCCCAACGCCACCCGCCAGCTGCGCCAGTGGGGGCTGTTGGACGACGTGCTGCGCCGCGGCTTTCGCTTCACCGCAGGTGACCTGCGCGACCCACGCGGGCGCGTGCTCACCCGCATGCACCTTCCCGCCGCGGACGCGCCCAGCGTGCTCATCCACCGCGCGGACCTGCACGCCGTGCTGGCGGACGCGCTTCCGCCCTGGGCCGTGCGCACGGGCGCCGAGTTCGCCGGGATGCGCGAGACGGCGGACGGCGTGGAGGCGGACTTTGGCGAGGCGGGGACGGTGGAGGGGCCGTTCCTGGTGGGCGCGGACGGGCTGCGCTCCGCCGTGCGCCGCCAGCTGCTGGGCGACGGTGATCCCATCTACCGCGGCTATCCCGTGTGGCGCGGCGTGGCGCCCGCCGGCGCGTCGGAGTGGGCGTCGCTCACGGAAACGCTGGGGCGCGGGCTGCGCTTCGGTACCGTCCCCATCGGCGGGGGGCGCGTGGCGTGGTGGGCCGCGGCGAACGAGGCGGAGAACGCGGACGATGCGGCGGAGGGGCGCAAGGCCAAGCTGCTGCGCCTGTTCGGCGACTGGCACCGGCCCATCCCGCAGCTCATCCAGGCCACGCCGGAAGACGAGATCCTCAAGAACGGCACGTACGACCGGCCGCCCGTGCGCCGCTGGGGCCGCGGCCGCGTGACGCTGCTAGGCGACGCCGCGCATCCCACCACGCCCAACTTCGGGCAGGGCGGATGCATGGCCATCGAGGACGCGGCCGTCCTGGCCCGCTGCCTGGCCCGCACGGACGACGTCCCCGCCGCCCTGCGCGCGTTCGAATCCCAGCGGTTCCGGCGCACGGCGTGGATCACGCGCGAGTCGCTGCGCTACGGGCGCGTGGCCCAGTGGCAGCGCGCCTCCGCCGTGCGGCTGCGCGAGACGCTCTTTCGCCTGGCGCCGCCGGTGGTGACGCGGGCGACGCTCCAGCGGATGTTCGCGTTCGAGGTGTAAGGCGAAGGGCCTTACCCGAAAGGCCCTCACCCGGGTTCGTAAACCTCACCCACCCTCTCCCACAAACTGCGTGGGAGAGGGCACTACTGTCCGGCGAACAAATTTAACCGTCGCCGTAACCGTCTGCCTTTCATGTAGTTGCGGCGGCCAGCCAGCCGCACGGATTTGAACTCCCCGCCTGGTCGATGCATCCTGACGCTCCCCCCGACAGGAGCAGCCGATGCATCAAGGCAGGACGCTCTTCTCGCAACTGCTGGAGCACGCTTCCCGCTTTGCGCTCGATCGCTGCATTCGCCGCTACCGTGGCAACCATCGTGTCCGCACCTTCTCCTGCCGCGACCAGTTCCTGGTCATGGCATTTGCCCAGCTCACCTACCGTGAAAGCCTGCGCGACATCGAGGCCTGCCTGAGCGCTGTCCCTGACCAGCTCTACCACATGGGCATCCG
>DATING010000607.1:0-1676 GCA_035474555.1 Longimicrobium sp.
CGCCTCCCGGTTGTCTTCCGGGGATGATCATCCTGCCGCCATCCCACCTGGATTCCCGAGCGGGATTCGGTTCCAGACCGCCGCGATGCGTCTACGCCGTCCGCCCCAGCCTGGCGGCGACGCTGGCGGCGATCAGGGGCCCGTGCAGCTTGCCGTTCTCGATGAAGATCTTGTTGGCGTCGTGGCCGCTGACGATGACGCCGGCCACGTACAGGCCGGGGACGTTGGTCTCCATGGTCGCGGGGTCGTGCGCGGGGACGGCGCTCACGGGGTGGATGTCGATTCCCAGCTCGCGCAGCCAGCTGGGATCGGGCTCGTAGCCCGTCATCGCCAGCACCCAGTCGTTCGCCATCGTCAGGCGCTCGCCCGTTTCCGTGCTCTCCACCACGATCTCGCGCGGGCGGATCTCCACCAGCCGCGACCGCCAGAGCGCGGGGATGCTGCCTTCCAGGATGCGGTTGTCGATGTCGGGCTTGACCCACGGCTTGACGCCCTTGTCCAGCGCGTCGAACAGGTGCACCACCGTCACGCGCGCGCCCTCGCGCCAGCAGGTGAGCGCCGCGTCCGCCGCCGAGTTGCCGCCGCCGACCACGACCACGTCCTGGTCCCAGTAGCGGTACGGCTCGTCGAACCAGTACAGAACCTTGTCCGCCTCGGCACCCGGCACGTCCAGCCGCCGCGGGTTGTCGTAGTAGCCCGTGGCCACGACAACGGTGCGCGCGCGGAACGCATCCTCCTCCCCCTGCCCCGTGCGGGTGCGGAGCGTAAAGCCGTCCGCGTCCCGCTCCACCGACTGCACGTCCGTGTACTGCCGCACGTCCAGCCGAAAGTACGCGGCCACCTTGCGGTAGTAGCGCAGGGCCTCGCGGCGCGTGGGCTTGTCGCCGGCGGTGGTGAACGGCAGGTCGGCGATCTCCAGCTTTTCCGGGCCGCTGAAGTAGGTGACGTAGGTGGGATGGTCCATCATGGCCTGCGTAATGGCGCCGCGGTCGAAGAGCACGCACGACAGCCCGGCCTGCGCCGCCGCCACCCCCACCGCGATTCCGCACGGCCCCGCCCCGATCACGGCGATGTCCGCCGTGCCTGCTCTATCCGTCATCTGCACAAGGCTTTCCCGGTCGGTTTCCATGGCGCCCGGCCGCATTCGCCGGTCGCGCTGACAATTTCGCGCCGAGGCCCGCCCCGCGCGAGGGGGCCCTCCCCCGGCCTCGCTTAGGCTCGTCCACCCCCTCCCGCAAACTGCGCGGGAGAGGGTATACACTTCGACGAGCTTTTGTGCGCGGGAGCGGAGGTCGGTGGCTCGCCGCAGTCGATCGCCAGGCTTGTGCCGGGGCGCGCACGGGCCGAACTTGGCGGCGTGTGATCAATCATCACGTTCCCGCACCGTCTTCCCCGATGCGCATCCTTTTCATCGCCGCCTGCGCGCTCGCCCTCGCCGCCTGCTCGGATCGCGCGGCCGATGCGCCCGCGAAGACGGACGCCGCGCCCCCGGCTGCCGCGCTGACGGCCGCCCCATCCGCCGCGCCCGCGGAAGCCGACCTGCCGGATTTCGGCGATCCGCGCCGGTTCCTGGACCTGGACAGCATGCATTGGGCGGAGTGGGACCGGTCCGCGCCGGGAGAACGGGCGGCGCGGCTGGCGGCGCTGGGCGTCACGCTCATCCGCTCCGACAGTAC
>DATING010000608.1:0-2311 GCA_035474555.1 Longimicrobium sp.
GCCGCGAGCGACGCCGATCCGCGCCCGCCCACCACGCCCGTGTCGATGTACTGCCGCGCCATGTCCCACGCGCTCCCCGCGTTGGCCATGAACGTCGCCAGCAGCACCCCCGTCACCGTGGCGCCGGCCAGCATCCCGCCCAGCGCCTCCACCCCCAGCCCCGCGCCCACCAGCACCGGCATCGCCACGGCCAGCACGCCGGGGATGATCATCTCCCGCAGCGCGTGCCCCGTCGCCACGTTCACGCAGGCGGCGCTGTCCGGCGGCACCGTGCCCTCGCGGATGCCCGGCGTGTCGCGGAACTGCCGGCGCACCTCGTCGATCACCGCGCGCGCCGCCTTGCTCACGGAGGTGATGGTCAGCGCCGCCACGGCGAACGGCACCGCGCCGCCGAGCAGGAAGCCGATCACCACCACGGGGTCGATCAGGTTGATCCCCGCCAGCCCCACCCACGACGCGTACGCCGCGTAGAGCGCGATGGAGGTCAGCGCAGCGGCGGCGATGGAGAACGCGGTGATGACGGCGCCCGATTCCTTGCCCGCCGTGTGCAGCCCGTCCGTGACCCGCCGCGCGTCCGGACCCAGGTGCCCCAGCTGCACGATGCCGCCCGCGTTGTCCGCGATGGGCCCGAACGCGTGCACCGTCATGGTGATGCCCACGGTGGCCAGCATCCCCACGGCCGCCATGGCGATGCCGTACAGCCCCGACGCCGCGAACGCCACGCCGATGGCCGCGCACACCACCAGCAGCGCGGGCACGGACGATTGCAGCCCCGCCGAGATCCCCGCCAGCACGTTGGCCGCCGCGCCCTGGCTGGACGCCTCCGCGATCTGCCGCGCGGCGCGGGGGCCGGTGAAGAACGCCGTGATCCCGCCCACGGCGATCCCCGCCACCGTGCCGGCCAGGATGGCCAGGAACGGCCCCAGGTAGTGATAGACCTGCCCCGTCTCCTCGTCCGCCAGGTCGAAGCCCAGCGCGAAGACGATCCCCAGCGACAGCAGCAGGAAGATGCCGGCGGAGGCCAGCTGCACCGTCCGCAGGGCGGCGGCGGGCTTCTCCGGCTTCAGGTAGCGGAGCAGGAACACGCCCGCGATGGAGGCGATGAGCCCCGCGGTGAGGGCGAACAGGGGGAGCGCGACGGCGGAGATGCGGTTCTCGTAGCCCGTGAGCGTGCGCTCCGTCATCCCCACGGCAATGGCGGCGATGACGGCGGCCACCACGCTCTCGAACAGGTCCGCGCCCATCCCCGCCGTGTCACCCGCGCAGTCGCCCACCAGGTCCGCGATGGTGGCCGGGTTGCGGGGGTCGTCCTCGGGGATGTTCTCCTCCGTCTTGCCGACGAGGTCCGCGGCCATGTCCGCCGCCTTGGCAAAGATGCCGCCGCCCATCCGCGCGAACAGGGCGATGCTGCTGGCCCCCATGGCGAACCCGGAGACGATCTCGGCGAACTCGCGAAAGCGGATCTCCTCCACCACGTCCGGGCGGCCGATGCCCAGAAAGTACAGCAGTCCCGTGCCCACCACGGCCAGCGAGGCCACGGCCAGCCCCGCCACGGCGCCGCCGTTGAACCCCGTCCGCAGCGCCGCCGGCAGCCCCGGATAGCGCGCCGATTCCGCCGTGCGCACGTTGGCCCGCACGGCGGCAAAGAGCCCGCTGAAGGCGGCGGCCATGGAGCACAGCGCCCCGCCCACGAAGGCGCCCGCCGTGCGGTAGCCGGTCACGAGCAGCAGCAGCCCCGCGGCCACGAGCACGAACGCGCCCATGACGAGGGCCACGCGCCGGGCGAATGCCAGCGCGCCGGACTGGATCTGCGCGGCGAGCCCGCGCATGACCTCGTTGCCGGGGGGAAGCTTTCGAAGCTCGGACCAGATGACGAAGGTGACGCCCAGGCCCAGCAGGCCCAGGATCCACAGCCAGTCGGTAAGGAGGGTCAGGTCCACGGCACGTCCACGGGAAGGGAGTGGCCGAACGGAAAGCCGCCGCGCCGTCGGAAGGAAGGGTCCGGCGCGGCGATTGAGGGGAGACGGGAAGTGCGAAAAAGGTAGGATGCGCGGGGCGATCCGGAAAGGCCCTCGCCTGGGCGGGGCGGACGAACGCGCCGTGTCCCCGCTTCCAGAGCCTGCACGGCGCTTCGTTTTCCTGAGGGAGGCGCCGCCGATCCCCTCCCGTGCCGCGATCCCTGGCGCCGACCGAAGGATCTACCGTCCCGTGCTCGACGCTCATCCAGCGCACCGCACTCTCCCCCTGACGGACCAGGGGACTCGGCCTGCGCACGGCTCAGTCGAATCCGGCGAAGGCGGCGTTCCGTGCG
>DATING010000609.1:0-5348 GCA_035474555.1 Longimicrobium sp.
GGATGAGCTCGAAGACGATCTCCTGGATCTGGAACCGCAGCTGCCGGCGGACGTCGTCCTCCGCCACGATCCCCTGCTCCACCAGAATGGTGCCCAGCGCGCGCCCCGGCCCCTGCTGCTGCACGCGGCGGGCGTCGGCGATCTGCGTCTCGGTCACCTTGCCGGCGCGCAGGAGCAGGTGGCCCAGCCGCTCGTGCGCCTGCCCCAGCTCCGCCCCCGTCACCGCGCCCCGGTCAAAGCGCACGAGCGCCGGCCGGTGCTTGCCCCCCTCCGGCGTGATGCTGAGCACGCCCGTCTTGCGCGACAGGTCCAGCAGCTGGAACACGTCCGTCAGCGCCAGCTCGCGAAGCGGTCCTTCGATCGCCATCCGCTACACCCCCACGCCGGCCTCGGTGTGGAACACGCGCGCCATGTCCAGCGCCATGGCGATGTTCTGCCGCGCCGGCTCGGCAAAGGGGCCGCCGGGATCGCTGTCCACGGCCTGCCGCCAGTGCTCGATGGCCTGCCGGAAACGCCGCTCCGCCGCCGCCGCGCCGCCCAGGTGAAAGTGCGCGTCGGCCCGGTCCGGGTCAAAGCGCAGCACCCGCGTGAACGCCCGCTGCGCGTCGTCGCGGCGGCCGTCGTCGCTCAGCACCTGGCCCAGCAGCACGAGCGCCTCGAAGTGGTACGGGTCGCCCGCCAGCAGGTCCACCAGCGCCCCGATGGCCTCGCCGAAGCGGCCCGCGCGGCGCTGGGCCGTGGCCAGCAGGAACGCCGCGTCGGAGTAGGTGGGCAGCACGTCCAGCGCGGCCTGGCACTCGGTGATGGCCTCGTCGACCCGTCCCGCATTCAGCAGCAGGCGGCCCAGCTCCACGCGCGCCGCCACGAAGTCGGGGTCGATGCCCACGGCGCGGCGCAGGGCCCGCTCCGCGTCCTCGTCCCGCCCCGCGGCCACGGCGGCGCGGCCCAGGTGCCGCAGCAGCGCGGGATCCCTGGGCGACAGCTCGCAGGCGCGGCTGAAGACGCGCACGGCCTCGTCCGCCTCGCCCTGCAGGACCAGGACTTCGCCGAGCACCTGCAGGTTCTCCAGGTGATCCGTCTCGTGCGCGCGCACCTCCTCCGCGGCCTCGCGGGCGTCCGGCAGCCGGCCCAGGCGCAGCAGGGCGCGGGCGCGGCCGGCCAGGGCGCGCGCGTGGTCGGCGGACCAGGCCTGCCCCTCCAGCCGGGCGAACGCCGCGTCGAACCGCTCCAGCGCCTCGCCGTCCAGCCCCTGGCGCAGGAACAGCTGCGCCGTGAGCAGCGCCGCGTGCACGGGGTCCGCCCCCGCCACGGCCGCGCGGCGGATCTCCGCCAGGGCGCGGTCCAGCAGCCCCTTGGACAGGTAGTCTTCCGCCAGCGCGAACGCGTCCGCCGGCGCCTGGGGCTCCGGCGCCGCGGCTGCGGCGGGCTGCAGGTCGGCGAAGATGGAGTCGAGGGCGCCTTCCTCGAAGGTGAAGCTCTCCACCCCGCGGTCCTCGCCGCTGATGCGCTCGGCCGCGTCCAATTCGGGCGCCAGCACCTCGGCGTACTCGAACTGCAGGTCGATCGCCAGCTTGTAGCGCGGCGTGGTGTAGTACGGGTTGAGCTCCAGCGCCCGCTTCGTCTCGCGCAGGGCGCCCTCGAAGTCGCCCAGGTTGGAGAGGACGAACGACAGGTTGTAGCGCGCCTCCGCGTGGTCCGGATCGGCTTCCACCGCGCGGACGAACGCGTTGCGGGCCTCCTCGTACCGGCGCGTCTCCATGAGCACGGCGCCGATGCCGTTCCACGCGCCCGCCGTCTCCGTGTTGGCGCGCAGGGCGGCCCGGTACGCGTCCAGGGCGGCGCCGTGGCGGCCCCGGCGCAGGTACATCAGGCCGCGGTTGCACCACGCGTCCGTGAACCCCGGCCGCAGCCGCACCGCCTCGGTGAACGACGCGTCCGCCCCCTCGGGGTCGCTCCGGTGCAGGCGGACCACGCCCAGGTTGTTCCAGGCGAGCGGATACGCGGGGTCCATCTCCAGCGCGCGCCGGTAGCTGGTCTCCGCGTCGTTGATGGATCCCGTCTGGTGCAGGCAGACGCCGCGCTCGTTCCACAGCTTGGGGCTGCGCTCGTCCTCCGCCAGCAGACGGTCGTACAGGTCCAGCGCCTGCCCGGCCTTGCCCTGCAGCAGGTACACCTCCGCCATGGACTGGCGGGTGAGCGCCGGCTCCTCGCCCGACTCCAGGGCGCGGTTGAACTCGCGCAGGGCCTCCTCGTACAGCCCCTTCTGGCGGAACGCGATGCCCAGGTTGTAGTGGGCCAGCACCTCGCCCGCCGCCACTTCCGGACGGCGCACGCGGTCGCCCACCAGCTCCTGGTAGCGGGCGGACGAGTAGCGGTCCAGCGACAGGTTGGTCTGCGCCTTGGCGTAGTTGGGATTGAGCTGCGTGGCGCGGCGGGAGCTGGCGCCCGCGCGCTCCATGTCGCCCATGTCGCCGTGGACGAACGCGAGCACGTAGTGGGCGTCGGCCAGGTCGGGGTTGAGCTCGATGGCGCGCGTGAGCTCGCGCAGCGCCTCTTCGTTGAGCCCGCGGTTGTAGTACAGCTCGCCCAGGCTGAAGTGGAGCACGCCGCTGTCGGGGTCCATAGCCAGGGCCTGCCGGAACCACTCCATGGCCGCCTCGAAGTGCCCGCCCGCCTTTTCGGCCTGCCCCAGCTGGATGAGCGTGGCCAGGTCGTCGGTGTCGTACGCCAGCACGCGCTTGAGCTCGGCCACGGCGCCGGCGCTGTCGCCCGTGTTCAGGTACGCCTGGGCCAGCCGGCGGCGCGCGTCGGCGTCGGTGGGATCTTCGCGCAGCCGCTCGCGCAGCTCGCTGATGAGCCGGTCGTAGTAGCCCGTGTTGAAGTAGGCGATCTCCAGGTTGCGCTGGGCCACCTGCATCTTGGGGTCGATGGCCAGCGCCCGCTGGAACTGGGCGATGGCCTCCTCGTACATCCCCTTGTTGAAGTAGAGGACGCCCAGGTTGTTGTGCGCGCCCGCGTCGGCCGCGTCGATGCGCTGGGCGAAGCCGCGGAGGATGCGGAGGTCCCGCTCCGAGTGGGGCGGCCGGGCGGCCGCTTCGGGGGCGGCGGGTTCCGTCACGTTCAGGCCAGACGGATGGACTGGAGGATGATCTGCAGCGACTCCACGTCCGGAAGCAGCAGGAACTGCCCCATCACCTTGTCTTCGCTGGCCATCTCGAACTCGGTCTGGATGCAGAACACCACGTCGCGCTCGTGCCCGAAGTTGGTGTACGCCGTCGTCAGCACCGCGCCGCACAGGTCGATCACGAGCGACGGCACGCTGGGCAGCAGCATGAGGCCCATGAAGTCGCTGATGGCGTTCATGTACGCCGCGGAGAGGATGTTGCCCGCCTCCTTGATGGCGCTCTGCTCCAGCTCCCCGAACACGTGCGCGCTCCCCTCCGGCCGGTGCAGCAGCATCTCCGCAAGGCGCATGGCCGCGTTGCGGGGAAAGATGAGCAGCGTGCGCCCGGTCAGGTCGCCCAGCATGTGCATCAGCACGGCCGCGACCACCTCGTCGGGCTTGCCGATCACGTCCGGCACCTCCTCCAGCGGAACCACCTGGAGGCGGGGGACGTTGATCATGATGCGGGTGTTGGTCATCTGCGACAGTGCCGTGGCCGCGTGTCCCGCGCCCATGTTGGACACTTCGCGCAGCCCGTCCAGCTGGACCGCTCCCAGTTCCCGCAGGTCGAGCGTCATCGGAATCCCGTTCCGTAGGTCAGTTCAGATCGAAGAACACCCATTCACTTCGCGGCGCGGAGCCCCCGCACGCCCCCACCCGGGCTCGCAAACCTCGCCTCGGCCGCCGTGGCCGCGGACCGCCCTCGGACAGTCCGCGAAGGCGGACTTCGCGAATTTCCAGCGGCGAATTCATTCGCTCCGGGCCGCGGCTCGCGTCCTTGCACCGACTCCGACTCCGCACGCCCCGATCCGCTCGATTCCGATCCGCCGATTCAGATCCGCTGAGCCCGATCCGCCGGACTCATATCGAACCTGCGATCCCGCCGATCCTACACCGCCACCGACGCGGCGCCCAGCAGGCTGCCGGCGTCCAGGATGAGCGCGGGGCGGCCGTCGGCCAGGATGGTGGCGCCGCTGAACAGGTGCAGCGTATCCGCCGTGGCGTCGAACGCCTTGACGACGATCTCCTGCTGCCCAAGGAGCGCATCCACCTCCAGCCCCACGCGCTGCTCGCCCACTTCCAGGATCACCGCCGCGCGCTTTTCTCCCTGGCGGGTGCCGTTGGCGCCCAGCAGCGTGCGCAGCGAGTGCAGGGGGATCACCTCGTCGCGCAGGTACGCCACGGGGCGCCCCTTCACCGCGCCGATCTCCTCCGGCATCAGCTGCACCGTCTCGCCCACGTGCGTCAGGGGCAGCGCGTACGTCTCGCCGCTCTGCTGCACCAGCAGCGCCCGGACGATGGCCAGCGTCTGCGGCAGCTGCAGCGTCATGGACGTGCCCTGCCCCGGCTCGCTGGCGATCTCCAGCATCCCGCCCAGCGAGCGGACGCGCGTGGCCACCACGTCCAGCCCCACGCCGCGCCCCGACACGTCCGTCACCGTCTCCGCCGTGCTGAAGCCGGGGCGGGTGATGAGGCGCGCCACGTCGTCGTTGCTCATGGCCCGCGCCTCGTCGATGGTCACGAGGCCGGCGGACATGGCCTTGGCCAGCACCTTTTCGCGGTGGATGCCGCGCCCGTCGTCTTCCACGCGGATGACGATGCGCGACCGCTCGCGGGCGGCGGACAGGCGCAGCGTCCCCGTCTCCGGCTTGCCGGCCGCGCGGCGCTCCGCGGGCGACTCGATGCCGTGGTCCAGCGAGTTGCGCAGCAGGTGGACGAGCGGGTCACCGATCTCGTCGAGCATGGACCGGTCCAGCTCGATGTCCTTGCCCTCGATGACGAAGTCGACCTTCTTGCCCAGCGTGCGCGCCGCGTCGCGCACCAGGCGCGGAAAGCGGTCGAACACCTGCCACACGGGCGCCATGCGCGCCTGCATGATCTCGTCCTGCAGCTCGCCGATGAGCCGCGCCGCCTGGTCGATGGAATCCGCCAGCTCCGGTTCGGCCGCGCCCGCCAGCCGCCGCATGCGGTCGCGGACGATCACCAGCTCGCCCACGCCGTTCACCAGCGCGTCCAGGCGGCGCAGGTCTACGCGGATGTTGCGCGCCCGCGCCGCCCCGCCCTGCGCGGCGGCGGCGCCGTCCGCGGCGGCCGTCTCTGGCGCGGGGGCCGGGGCGTCCATCAGCCCCTCGGCGATCTCTACCTCGCGGATCTCGCCGGCGGACCGCAGCGCCGCCTCGATCTC
>DATING010000610.1:0-2299 GCA_035474555.1 Longimicrobium sp.
CCCCCGGCGAATGAATTCGCGGCAATGAACCCGCGATGTCGGCCTTCGCCGACAGGTCCGGTGTCGCTCCGGTGCCGTGGGGTGCAGGGGCATCCGGCCGCTGGTTCTCGCCAATCTTCTCAGATCCTCTCAGATCCTCTCAGCCGCTTTTCACTTTCGCACTTTCGCACTTTCGCACTGCCGTTACGCACTCTTCACCAGTCCGTAGCGGCGGTCGCGGCGGTGGAACCAGTCGACGGCCTCGGCCAGGGGCGCGGCGCCGAACTCGGGCCACATGCGCGGCGTGAAGTAGAGCTCGGCGTAGGCAGATTCCCAGAGCAGAAAGTCGCTCAGGCGCTGCTCGCCGCCCGTGCGGATGAGCAGGTCCACGTCGGGCGCGGGCTCGGCGCCGCCCATGGCGCGGGCCAGCAGCGCGGCAAACCCGTCGCGGTCCACCGGGTCGCCCGCGGCCAGGGCGGCGGCGCGCAGCAGGGCATCGCGGGCGCTGTAGTCGATGGCGATGCGCAGCAGCAGGCGATTGCAATCCCTCGTCGCCTCCTCGGCCGCCTGGATCTGCCGCAGCAGCGTGCCCCCCAGCCGGTCGCGCCGGCCGATGACGCGCAGCCGCACGCCGTTCTCCACGCACTTGGCCGTCTCGGAGGCCAGGTAAGCGCGGAACAGGCGCATCAGCGCGCTCACCTCGCGCGGCGGGCGGCCCCAGTTGTCGGACGAGAACGCGTACAGCGTGAGCGTGCCGATCCCCAGCCCCGGCGCGGCCTCCACCACCCGGCGGACGGCGTGCGCGCCCTCGCGGTGGCCGGCCACCCGCGGCAGTCCCCGCTGCGTGGCCCAGCGGCCGTTTCCGTCCATGATGAGCGCCGCGTGGATCCCGCGATCCGGCTCGGAAATGTGCAGAGTTCTTTGCATCACAAAGCTCCGGGGCAAAAAAAAGAGAAAGGGGTCAGCGGTCGCGCACGGCCTGGATGAGCGCTTCCATGTGGTTCAGATATGCCGTCAGGGCGCGGCGGCCGCCGTCGGTCAGGCGAAACTCCGTGCGCGGCGTGCGCCCCTCGAAGCTCTTGGTGCACTCCAGGTAGCCGGCTTCCTCGAGCTTGCGGGCGTGCACGCTCAGGTTGCCGTCCGTAAGGCCCAGCATGGTCTTGAGCTCGTTGAACGCCAGCGACTGGTTCACGGCGAGCGCGCTCACGATCCCCAGGCGCACGCGCTCGTGGATCAGGCGGTCCAGCTCGGGCGACCCGTCCTCGGCCGCGCCCGCGACGCTGCGCAGGACGGCGGCATCGTCCAGGTGTGCGCGATTGGCCTCAGCCACCGTACCTCCGTGCGATCAGGATGCCGAACACCACGTGGAACCCGCCAAAGCCCACGGCCATCCACGCGTCGCCCCACGAGGTGGGGGTGAACGCCGCGATGCAGCCCAGCAGCATGAAGCACAGCCCCATCACCGGCACGGCCGAGACGGAGAACGCGCCCGCGGTGATGATGCCGGCGCCGTACAGCATGAGCCACAGGGCCGGCAGCAGCCCCGACATACCCGCGCGGTACATCACCACCGTGAGCACGGCGCCCGCCACGAGCGGCGGCGCCAGGCTCAGGACGAACTTGCGCGCGGGGCCGGAGACCAGCGGCATGCGCGCCGCCCGTGCCTTCATGGCCGTGGTCAGCACGCCCACCAGCACCGAGACGACGGCGGCGGCGACCCAGGTGGCCAGCCACCGCTCGGTGGACGAGGGCTGCAGCGAGGCGAGCCCCGCCGCCAGCACGGCCGTGACGCCGATCACCACCTGCCCCCAGCCGGATACGGCCGTGAAGCTGCCCGCCCGCTCCATCGTCTCGCGGATGTAGCGAAGGTTGTCCATCGCCCGCGCGTGCAGGTCGAGGGACGGTTCCTCCTCTGGCGGAGGCAGCGGGCGAAGGGGCTGGATGGTTGCCATGGTCCGTACGATGCGGGTCGGGACGGCGCTTGTCAAGTGCTTTGCGATGTAAAGCAAAGGGTGTGCCGGGATGAACGCACGGAGGTGGGGATCGGTGGGCGGATCCGTGGCGGATGGGTTGGCGGCGGATCGGCGGGCATCCAGCGGCGCCCCCACCCGCTCGATTCCTCGCGACCTCCCCCAAAAAACCCTGGGGGAGGTGAACTGCTGAACTGCCTGAACTGCGGATTGGTGCGTGGTGGCGGAGTGGGTGCACCGGTGGGGCGCCCCTCCCCCCGGCCCCCTCCCCGCTCGTTCCTCGCGGAGAGGGGGAGAACTCCGAGCACATGGGCAGCGGGCAATCCGTACACGATCTTCTCCCCCTCTCC
>DATING010000611.1:0-2811 GCA_035474555.1 Longimicrobium sp.
ACCCCGTCGAAGTCTACACCCCCTCCCGCGCAGTTTGCGGGTGGGGGTGGACGAGCCTGAGCGAGGCCGGGGGAGGGCCCCGCGAGGGACCTCCGCGCCCACTATTTTGTAAGAGTTGCTTACCAATTCTGTCGCCCGTCCGGCCGCGCCCTTGCGTGGCGGCACGGAGGTGGCAAGTTACCCAGCTCGCGCGGGGGCGCGCGGTCCGGTCCTTGCCGCCCGCCCATCGAGCCGAAAACCGGACGTCCGTTCACGATGCAGAGACGCACAAAGATCGTTTGCACGCTGGGCCCCGCCTCCTGGTCGCCGGAGCGGATCGACTCGCTCATCGCGGCGGGGATGGACGTGGCCCGCATCAACTTCAGCCACGGCGACCTGGAGCGGCACGCGGAGACCATCCGCAACGTCCGCGAGGCCTCCGTGCGCGCCGGGCGCCCCATCGCCGTGCTGGGCGACCTGCAGGGCCCCAAGATCCGCGTGGGCGTGCTGCCGGAGCCCGTGGAGCTCAAGCCTGGCGACCGCGTGGTGTTTGCCCCCGAGGGCGAGCACGTGCAGGGCGAGGAGCTGCCCACCACCTTTCGCGAGCTGGCGCAGGACGTGGAGGTGGGAGACGTCGTGCTGCTGGCCGACGGGCTCATGGAGCTCATCGTGGAGGACGTGGAGGGCTCGCGCGTGGCCATGCGCGTGATCCACGGCGGCGAGCTCAGCAGCAACAAGGGGATCAACCTGCCGGGCACGGCCGTCAGCATCCCGTCGCTCACGGAAAAGGACCTGCGCGACCTGGAGTTCGCCCTGGAGCACGAGGTGGACTACCTGGCCCTGTCGTTCGTCCGGTCGGCGGAGGACGTAAAGGACCTGACCAGCCGCATCCCCCCCGACGGGCCGCTGGTGGTGGTCAAGGTGGAGAAGGGGATGGCGCTGGAGAACCTGCCGGAGATCCTCAAGGTCTCGTCCGCCGCCATGGTGGCCCGCGGCGACCTGGGCGTGGAGTTGCCGTTCGAGCGGGTGCCGCTGGCGCAGAAGCGGATGATCCAGCTGGCCAACCAGAGCAGCCGCCCGGTCATCACGGCCACGCAGATGCTGGAATCGATGATCGAGAACCCGCGCCCCACGCGCGCGGAGGCCTCGGACGTGGCCAACGCCATCATCGACGGTACCGACGCGGTCATGCTGAGCGCCGAGACGGCCACGGGCAAGTTCCCCGTGCAGGCCGTACAGGCCATGGACCGCATTGCCCAGGAGATCGAGGATTCGCACATCCTGGAAGCCGGCCCGCACTACGACATCCCCATCGACCCGGGCGAGGACGGCAAGACGCCCACGGAGCGCGCCATCGCCGGCGCGACGGTCGAGGCGGTGCGCCGGCTCAAGGCGCCGCTCATCCTGACGTTCACCACCAGCGGCAGCACGGCGCGCGTGGTGTCGAGCTTTCGGCCGCCGGTGCCCATCCTGGCCATTACCGACAACGAGCGCACGTACCGGCAGCTGGCCCTGGTGTGGGGGGTGATCCCCATCGTGTGCTCGGTCGAGGCGTCGTTCACGGAGATGCTGGCCTGCGGGCGCGACGAGGCCATCAAGCGCGGCCTGGCCAAGCCTGGCGACCGCGTGGTGGTGACGGCCGGCCTGCCCATGCACCAGCCCGGCACGACGAACCTGATCCAGGTGTCGGTGGTGTGAGGGTGGGGAGACAAGTGCCAGGTCCCAAGTTCCAAGTGCCAAGTGGAAAGCAGTGTCGTTCCTTGGCACTGGGCACTTGTCGCTTGGCACTGCCGCGCAGCACCCCGGCCCGCTCGTGAAGCTGAGATTCCTGGGCACCGGCACGAGCTTTGGCGTGCCCGTGATCGGCTGCGGGTGCGCCACGTGCACCAGCACGGACCCGCGCGACCGGCGCATGCGGCACGGCGCCCTGGTCACGGACGGGGACCGCCGGCTGCTGGTGGACACGCCGCCGGAGCTGCGGCTGCAGCTGGTGGATGCGGGGGTGGGGATGGTGGACGCCATCTGGTTCACCCACTGCCACGCCGACCACGTGCACGGCCTGGACGACGTGCGCGTGTTCAGCGAGCGGTCCAAGGCGCCCATGCGGGTGTACGCCGCGGCGGACTGCGAGGCCACGCTGCGCGACCGCTTTCGCTACGTCTTCGACCCGCGTGTGCGGCCGCTGCAGGGCACCTCCAAGCCCGAGGCCACGCTCACCACGCTGCACGCGTACGAGCCCCTGGAGGTGGCGGGGATGACGGTGACGCCCCTGCCGGTGCCGCACGGCACGCTGAGCGTCTACGGCTTTCGCGTGGGCGACCTGGGATACGTGACGGACGGCAAGTCGCTGCCGGAGCGGACGGCGCGGGCGCTGGACGGCGTGCGGGTGCTGGTGCTGAACGCGCTCTGGTTCGGCAATCCGCACCCCACGCACTTCAGCGTGGAAGAGGCCGTGGAGGCAGCCCGCTCCGTGGGCGCCGAGCGCACGTACCTCACGCACCTGAGCCACCGCGTGTCGCACGCCGAGCTCGACGCGCGCCTGCCGGACGGCGTGTTCGCCGCGTACGACGGGCTGGAGGTGGAGGTCTGAGGGCGGGGGAACTGCAGGGAATAGGGAATAGGGAATAGGGAATAGCCTGCAACGGCGGCACGGACCCTGTTCGAAGTGTACACCCTCTCCCGCGCAGTTTGCGGGAGGGGGTGGACGAGCCTAAGCGAGGCCGGGGGAAGGCCCCCCGGGCGAGCGCCGCGGATCGCACTTTCGCACTCACGCACTCACGCACTCACGCACTCACGCACTCACGCACTCCCTCGGACGATGTCGATCACGCT
>DATING010000612.1:0-4109 GCA_035474555.1 Longimicrobium sp.
GCGGGATTTCGACCCGGGCGCGTCGACTACCGCGCCGGTGTGCTCGCGGTCCTGGGCGCGGGTGGTGGCGAGCTGAGCTTCCTGCGGATCGGGCAGGCGGCGGCGCCCGGCACCGGTAAACTCCTTCCGGCGCTGGAGCTCGAGCTGGACACCACGTTCCTGGGCGCCGTCCGTCCGACCGGCCGCGGGCTTGCCGTCAGCTGCCTGGATGACCCGTGCAACGACGCGTTCGCGCTGGTCCCGAGCGCGCTCCAGGTGATCGAGGGCAGCATGCGGGAGCCGGCGGCGGCGAGTGTGCTGCGCCAGCTCTCGCCGGACGGCGAGGCCGGTGTGTCCCGGCTCCCGGCGCTGGTGCTGCCCGCGTACGCGGGCGTGCTCCGGGGCGACACGAGCGCGGATGCCACCGTCTTCTCCCCGCGCACCCCGGATGGAGACCGGGCGGAGGTGGTCAGACGCGAGGACGTCTCCGTGTGCCTGGCCACCTCGATCGGTGGCGCTCTGCTCGCGGCGGGTCCGCCCGGCGTCGTGTACCTCGTCAGCCCGTCCGCCGGCGAGCCGGCCTGCGGTCCCGGGACCCGCATCGTCCGGCTCGACGGGGTAGGGACGAGCGGTGTGTCGGTGTCCGCGCTGGCCGTTCGCAACACGATGGCGGACGACCGGCTCGCGGGTGTCACGGACCTCAAGGTCGCGGACTCCGGCGGGGCCGTGCTCGCCCTCGGACGGGACGCCGTGCTGGTCCTCGACGCCTATCTCCGAGTGGCAGGGACCGTGCCGGCCATGGGCGCGCGTGCTGTCGCGTGGCTCCGCGGCGCGAGCGGAGCCAGCGACCGCTTTGCCGTAGCCGACGGCGGAGGCATCACCATCTACGACGCGCAGCGGCTCACCGTGGTCCACCGTGTCCGAGTCGGTCCCACCCAGGGGCCTCTGGTCTTCCTGCAGCGCGCCAGCGGCGAGCGGGTGGTTGCTTCGCCGACCGCCGGCGGGTTCGTGGTTGCCACCGTCCCGGACGAGTAAGATGCCGAGCGAAACCGTATCCGAACTCATCGAGCTCGCCGGGGCGCTCCGGCCCGCGCACCAGGACCTGCTGGAGCGGGCGCGCGCCCTTGGACGGAGCCTGGGGATCGAGGTGCTGGACCTGCGGCCCGCGGGCGCGGGCGGGGCCTGGGACGTTCGCGTGCGCGCGCTTGCCGAGCCGGAGGGTGGCGGTGCAGAGATGGAGTCCACCGCCGGCGCGCCCGCCGCGGCCGACCTTGAGCCGCAGCTGGCCACGGGGACGATGCGGCCGCCGCCGTTTCTGAGCCCGGTCCGCGAGTCCGCGCCGTTCGCGGGGGACGGGAGCGACGACATTCTGCGCTTCATCGCGGAGGCGGACCCCCGCACGCGCGTTCCTCCGCGCGGAGGCCCCTCTCCGGGTGCGTCGATCCGCGTGCTGAGCGCCGCGGAGCGGGTCCGGATGCTGGCCAGCACCATTGCGGGAGATGCGCTCCTCTCACTTCAGCACCGCGGGCTCGCAACGGACGAAGCCGAGGTCAAGGGTGCGCTGGTCCACGCACGGGAGCAGTACTTGGCCGAGGTCGGGCGTGCCGGCGCGGACGCACATCTCACAGACCCGGGGGCCTTCTTCGACCGCGTCGCGGCCGACCTCTGCCACAACCTCCTGAACGGCTGCTGATGGCGACCACGAACTTCGCGCTCCGCCGCTACATCGCGGAGATCGTCTACTATGGCCCGGGACTGTGTGGCAAGACCACGACGCTGGAGCAGATCGAGGCGAACGTACGCGGCACCAGGCTGGTGCGGGAGGACACCGAAGGGGAGCGCACCGTTTTCTTCGACCTGCTTCCGATCACCGTCCCCCTGCCCGGCGGGTGGTCGCTCCAGTACAACGTCAAGACCGTACCCGGGCAGGTGCAGTACGTCCGCGCGCGCCAGCAGAACCTCCGGGACCCGGATGCGGTGGTGTTCGTCGCGGACAGCCACTACCTGCGCGAGGAGGCGAATCTCGTCGCGATGGACGACTTGCGCCGCACGCTGGAGGCGAACGGCCGGAGCATCCTCGAAGTGCCGGTGATCCTGCAGTACAACAAGCAGGATCTTCCCGAGATCCTGTCGTGGGACAGGATCCAGGAGCTGCTGAATCCGCTGGACTGGCCGGCCTTCGCGTCGATCGCGCGCGATCGCCAGGGCATCCTGCTGCCCCTCGACGCCGCGATGAAGGCCGCGAAGTCCCGCGCGCTGGGCTTGATCGAGGCGGGACCTGGATAGGCGGCAGGAGGGGCTGTGGCGCGGCGGTTTGCCCGTCTCGAAAACGGAACGGAGAAGGCCGGAGCCAGCGCTCCGGCCTTCCGAGTTTTTCCAAGAACCGTCTCTCGGAGGTCACGGTATCTGGAGGGAGAGGTTCGACGCTTCCGACTGGACGCGTCTGGTCCTCGCCCCTTGCGCCGAGGCGTGCCGTCGGCACGCCCGGTCGCATCCCACTACACGTTTCCACGTGAAAACCAGCATGCAGCTCCTCACGCGCCCGCGGGCGGCCGCGCCCGCACGAATCGCCCCGCCCCCCTCGCTGCGGGCCCGCCGCCGGCGGCGGACTCCGCGCTTCACCAGCGTCCCCGCGTACCGTCGCGGGTTCGCGCCGGGCTACACGCTGATCGAGATGATCGGGGTGGTGATCATCGCGGCGATCCTGCTGAAGATGGCGGTGCCGAACCTGCTCGGCGGCAGCGAGGCGGCGCGGAAGAACGCGCTCATCAACGACCTGAAGGGCTACCACAGCCAGGCGGCGCTGCACTACCAGGACTTCCAAGGCGCGTTCCCCACGGCGATCCAGGCGACCGGCACCCCGACGGCGGGGACCATGACGTATGCGACCTCGCCCGGGGTGGGGCTCAGGGTCACCGGCGTAACGCAGGCGGGCTACACCGTGCGCGCGCGCAGCACCGAGCTGCGGAAGTGGGAGTGCACGATGACCATCTCCAAGACGAGCGGCTACAACCCGGTGTGCACCGAGCTCGCGGCGGAGTGGGTGGGCACCGACCCCGCGGCCTGAGCTGGCGGCATTCACGGTATTTGGATGGATAGGACCGACGCTCAACTGCCCGTGCCGCCTGGACCTCGTTCATTGCACCGAGGCGTGCCGCCTGGACCTCGGTCGCATCTCCGAAACATCCCACACGAAGACCAACATGCAGCTCCTCAAGCGCCCGCGGGCGGTCGCGCCCGTCCGAATCACCCCGCTGCCGTCCACGCGGCTCCGCCGCCCGCCGCGGCGGGTCCCGCGCTTCGCCAGCGTCCCCGCGTACCGCCGCGGGTTCGCGCCGGGGTACACGCTGATCGAGATGATCGGGGTGGTGATCATCGCGGCGATCCTGCTGAAGATGGTGGTCCCCAACCTCCTCGGCGGGAGCGAGGCCGCGCGGAAAAACGCGCTCATCAACGACCTGAAGGGCTACCACAGCCAGGCGGCGCTGCACTACCAGGACTTCCAGGGCGCGTTCCCCACGGCGATCCAGGCGACCGGTACGCCCACGGCGGCGAGAATGACGTACGCCACCTCGCCCGGGGTGGGGCTTCGGATCAGCAACGTTTCGCAGCAGGGCTACACCGTGCGCGCGCGCAGCACAGACCTGCGGAAGTGGGAGTGCACCATGACCATCTCCAAGACGAGCGGCTACAACCCGGTGTGCACGGAGCTCGCGGCGGAGTGGACGGGGACCGACCCGGCGGCCTGAGCCCTGGGGCGGCGAGGGGGGGAACCGAACCCCGGCGCGACAGCGGAAGCCCCCCGCGGCCCTTTGGCCGGGGGGCTTTCCGATTCTGACCCGCTGCGAGTTCCTTGATTGTAGAGATGCCGCATCAGCTCGCCGGGCAAGAGGTGCTCCAGGAGCTCCCGGAAGGACGAGTAGAGGTTGTGTGCAGTCGAACTCATGTCGATGGAATCTGATCGGGGTGTGCCCGGATTTACGTCCGCCGACCGCGGACCGCCGTCCGGCCGACACCGCTGAGCATAACCGCCGCGCCCCGCCGACTCCCCCCCGTCCGCAAACCTCCGCTGACTCAGAGCTCCCGCATCCGGAAGTACAGCGAGTTGGGCGTAGGCGCCGAGATGATCT
>DATING010000613.1:0-1746 GCA_035474555.1 Longimicrobium sp.
ACCACGTACGCCACCAGCCGCCGGTCGGCCCCAGCGCCGCGCACGTCCACCACCGCCTCGCGCACGCCGGCAAGGGCCAGCAGGGCGGATTCGATCTCGCCCGGCTCGATGCGGAAGCCGCGGATCTTCACCTGGAAGTCGTTGCGCCCCACGAACTCGATCGTCCCGTCCGGGCGCCACTTCCCCAGGTCGCCCGTCCGGTACAGCCGCGCGCCCGCGTCGCTGCCGAACGCGTCGGGGACGAAGCGCTCCGCCGTCTGCCCGGGCTGGCCGAGGTAGCCGCGCACCACGCCCACGCCGCCCACGTACAGCTCGCCGGGCACGCCAACGGGCACCGGCTGCATCCGCGCGTCGAGCACGTAGGTGCGCACGTTGGCGATCGGCCTCCCGATCGGTGGCCGGCCGCGGGGGGAGGGGTCGATCGAGACCGTCGCGCAGATGGTGGTTTCGGTCGGTCCGTAGGCGTTCACGAAGCGACGTCCCGCGCCCCAGCGTGCCACCACGTCCGCGGAAACCGCCTCGCCGGCGGAAACCACCGTCCGCAGCGCCGGCAGATCGTCCGCCGGCAGGGTGGCGAGGAGCGCGGGCGGCAGCGTGGCGACGGTGACCGCCCGGTCGCGCAGCAGCGCCAGCAGCTCGGGGCCGGCCTGGCCGGGGCGCGCCATCACCAGCGTGGCGCCGCTGAGCAGCGTGTGCGCCACCTCGGCCACCGCCGCGTCGAAGGAGAAGGAGGCGAACTGCAGCACGCGCCCGCCCGGCTCCACGCCGAACGCCTCGCGCTGCGCCGCCGCCAGGTTCCCGATCCCCCGGTGCGGAACCACGACACCCTTGGGCCGCCCGGTGGATCCGGAGGTGAAGATCACGTAGGCGGCGTTCTCGGCATCCACATCGACCGAAAGATCGCCGTCGTCCTCCGCCTCGACCTGCGCCGCGATCTCGTCCAGCGCGACCACGGCCGCCTGCGTCTCCGGGAGATCGGCGGCGAGCGCGGAGGTGGTGAGAACGAGGCGGGTGGCCGAGCGCTCCAGCATCCAGCGCCGGCGCTCGGCCGGGTAGGCCGGGTCTACCGGGAGAAAGGCGGCGCCGGCCTTGGCGACGGCGAGCAGCGCGACCACCATCTCCACGGACCGCTCCAGCGCCAGCGCCACGATCGCCTCGGGTGCGGCGCCGAGCACGGCCAGCCGCCGGGCGAGCCGGTTGGCGCGGGCGTTCAGCTCCGCGTACGTCAGCGCAACGTCTCCGGAGACCAGGGCCACCGCGTCCGGCGTGCGCCGCACCTGTGCCTCGAAGAGCTGGTGGATGCACAGCCCGCGCGGATACGCCGCCTCGGTCGCGTTCCACGCCTCGACCACGAGCCGCCGCTCCGCGTCCGGCAGCAGCGGGAGCGTGTCCACGGCCTGCAGGTCGTCGGCGACCATCGCCTCCAGCACCCGGCGCAGATACGCCAGGTGGCGTTCGATGGTGGCCTGGTCGAAGAGCGCCGTCGCGTACTTGACGTTGCCCAGGATCCGGTCGTCCGCCTCCCACAACCCGAGCCAGAGATCGACCTTCGCGTCCACGTTCGCGGACTCCACGCCCACGCCCGCTTCCAGCCCCGGGAGCCACAGGGTGCTGCCGTCTCCCCGGGCCAGGTTCTGCCAGGCGATCACCACCTGGAAGAGCGGGTGGTGCGACAGGCTGCGCACCGGGTCGACCAGCTCCACCACCTGCTCGAAGGGGATGTCCTGGTGGTGCTGCGCCGCGAGC
>DATING010000614.1:0-2578 GCA_035474555.1 Longimicrobium sp.
CTGGGGCTGGCGTCCATCCGCATCCTGACGAACAACCCCAAGAAGATCGTGGGGATGGATGGATACGGGCTCTCGGTGGTGGAGCAGCTTCCGCTCGCCGTGCCGCCCAACCCGCACAACAGCGGCTACCTGCGCACCAAGCGCGACCGCATGGGCCATCTTTATCCGCTGGACGAGCAGGACGGGCCCGTGGCGGACGAGCGCGGGGCGGCGTAGGGGGCTAGTGCCAAGTATCAAGTGCCAAGTGCCAAGTGCACTGGCGAAAGGTACTTGGCGCTAGGCACTTGGAACTTGTCACTTGGAACTTCTCTTGATCGAACATCACGGCCAGATTCGCGGCGAGGGCAAGCGGTTCGGCATCGTCATCAGCCGCTTCAACGACCTGATCACCCGCGCGCTGCTGGCCGGGGCGCGCGACTGCCTGCTGCAGCACGGCGCCAAGGACGACGACATCGAGGTCGTGTGGGTCCCCGGCGCGTGGGAGATCGCCGGGCCCCTGCGCATGCTGGCGGAGAGCGGCCGCTTCGACGCCGTGATCGCGCTGGGGTGCGTGATCCGCGGCGCCACCCCCCACTTCGAGTACGTGGCGGGCGCGGCGGCCAACGGCGTCGCGGCCGTGGGCGCGCAGGTGGACGTGCCGGTGGTCTTCGGCGTGCTGACGACGGAGACCATCGAGCAGGCCATCGAGCGCGCGGGCACCAAGGCCGGCAACAAGGGGTGGGACGCGGCCATGGTGGCCATGGAGATGAGCGACCTGTACGCCCGCCTGGGCGGCAAGGAGGCGCGGTGAGGAACCGCACGCGCGCCCGCGGCTGGGCGCTGCAGGCCCTGTACGCCTGGGAGCAGCGGGGCGGGGCGCCGGACCTGGCCGTCCCCGTGCTGCACGAGCTGTTCGCCAACCTGCGCGTGTCGCCGGACAACCGTCCCTACTCCGAGATCCTCGTCCGCCTGGTGGGGATCAACGTGGAGCGGATCGACGCGACCATCGTGGAGGCGCTCACCAACTGGCGGCTGGAGCGGCTGGCCGTGGTGGACCGCGCCATCCTGCGCTTGGGCACGGCGGAGATGATGTTCGTGGACGACGTCCCCCCGCGCCTGGTGATCCGCGAGATGGTGCAGCTGGCCGAGAAGTACGGCACCCACGAGAGCGCCCGCTTCGTGAACGGCGTGCTGGACGCCGTGATGCGCAAGGTCGCCCCGGGAGAAGCCACCGGGGCGTGAAGATCCTGGTCCTCAACTGGCAGGACCTCGCCAACCCCCAGTCCGGCGGCGCCGAGATCCACCTGCACGAGATCTTCGGCCGGCTGGCGGCGCGGGGGCACGAGGTCACGCTCCTCTGCTCCGGCTGGCCCGAGGGGCGCCCGCGCGCCGAGACGGGCGGCATCCAGATCCACCGCGCCGGGGGCCGCAACACCTTCTCCCTCGCCGCGCCCCGCTACTACCGCCAGCACCTCGCCGGCCAGCCCTGGGACGTGGTGGTGGAGGACCTGAACAAGGTCCCCCTCTTCACCCCGTACTGGGTGCGGCGCCCGCTCGTCCTCCTGATCCACCACCTGTTCGGCGCCACGGCGTTCCGCGAGGCGTCCGCGCCCTTCGCCGCGGCCACGTGGCTGCTGGAGCGGCCGATTCCCCGCGTCTACCGCGGGATGCCCGCACAGGCCGTCAGCGAGAGCACGGCGGACGACCTGGTGCAGCGCGGGCTGCGCCGGCAGGACATCCAGGTGATCCACAACGGCGTGGACCTGGGCTTCTTTCAGCCGGCGCCCTCCGTCCCCCGCAGCCCGGAGCCCCTGTTCCTTTCCGTGGGCCGGCTGCGCCAGTACAAGCGCATCGACCACGTGATCCAGGCCGTCGCGCGCCTCAAGGATAGGGGGCGGTTCGTGCGGCTGCGCATCGCCGGGCGGGGCCCGGACGAGGCGCGGCTCCGGGAAACGGTGACGCGGCTCGGTGTGGAGGCGCAGGTTTCGTTTGACGGCTTCGTGTCGGAAGAAGCCAAGCGGGACCTCATGCGGCGCGCCTGGGCAACGGTGCAGGCGTCGCCCAAAGAGGGGTGGGGGATCACCAACATGGAAGCCGCGGCGTGCGCCACGCCCACCATCGCCAGTGACTCGCCTGGCCTGCGCGAATCCGTCGTCCACGGCGAAACCGGGTTCCTGTATCCGCACGGCGACATCGAGGCGCTGGCCGCCGCGATCGACCGGCTGGCCTCGGACCGGCCTCGGGTCGAAGCCCTGGGTGCGGGTGCGTTCTCCTTTGCGCAGGGGTTCACCTGGGATCGCGCCGCGGACCTGACGGAGGCGCACCTTGCGGAGGTGGCGGGGCAGGGGAGCAGGTAGGCGAGCGGGCCGGAGAAGCAACAGAGGGCGGACTTTGGGCGAGGCGGATCGGCCGGGTGGGCGAGGTCCGGGCCGAGCGAATGAATTCGCCGCAACGAACACACGAAGTCCGCCTGCGCGGACTGTCCGTCGCGGGCGAGTGCCACGCCGGAACCGAGGCCGTGCACGCACTGGGTTCTCCCCTCTCCGCGAGGAACGAGCGAGGAGGGGCCGGGGGAGGGGCGCTCCGCTGCCGGCGCGGA
>DATING010000615.1:0-4428 GCA_035474555.1 Longimicrobium sp.
CCTCCTCGCGCAGGCGGAGCGCCTCCGCGGCCTCGCGGGCGGCGGCGTCCTGGCGGCCCTGCTCGCGCGAGGCCTCGATCAGGCGCATCAACCGCTCGATCTGCCCCTCGCGGTCCTTGAACCAGTCGGTGGACCAGAGGCGGTGGATGTGCCATCCGCGCGCCTCCAGTACCTGCTGCCGCAGCCGGTCGCGGTCGCGTGCCGTCTCGCTGGCGTGGTAGGAGACGCCGTCGCACTCGATGCCGCAGATGAAGCGGCCGGGCGCATCGGGATCCACCACGGCCATGTCGATGCGGTACCCGGCCGCGCCCACCTGCGGCTGCACCTGCACGCTGCGGCGGATCAGCTCCTCCATCACCTGCTGCTCGAAGAGCGACTCCGCGTCCGCCGCGGCCGTGACCGCCGCGCCGTCCAGCTGCCCGCGCTCGGCGTAGAGCAGGAACTCGCGCAGCAGCGCCGGGCCGCGCGAGGTGGCCGACGCGGGGTTGATGTCGTCGCCCTTCATGGACGAGAAGACGACCATCCGCTGGCGGGCGCGGGTGGTGAGCACGTTGAGCCGCCGCCAGCCGTTCTCGCCGTTGATGGGGCCGAAGTTGTAGCGCAGCCGGCCGTCGCGGGCCTTGGCGTACGTCACGCTCAGGAAGATGACGTCGCGCTCGTCGCCCTGGATGTTCTCCAGGTTCTTGACGAAGAAGGGCTCGGGGCGCTCGCGGCTGAAGAACGGCTCCAGCGACGGGTCCTGCCGGCGGCGCAGCTCCAGCTCGTCCTGGATGGCGAGCTGCTGGCGCAGGTTGAAGGTGCCCACGCCCAGGCTGACCTCCGGATGCTCCTTCGCGTGGCGGACGACGCCGTCCACCACCCGCCGCGCCTCGGCCATGTTGAGCCCCTTGCCCTCGTACACGCCGTCCGCCACGTACTCGAACGCCAGGCCGGCGGCGTGGCTGGCCGTCTCCACGCTGGGAAAGGTGTGCAGGTCCGCCTCGTAGAAGCTCACGTTGCTGAAGGTGATGAGCGACTCGTGCGTGCTGCGGTAGTGCCAGCGCAGGCGCGTGCGGGGCACGCCGGCGCCCATGAACTCCTCCAGCACGCTCTCGCTGTCTTCCACCAGCGGCGTACCGTCGTCCGCCAGCTCCGCGGAAGACGACTGGCCGCTCATCACGCTGAAGAAGTTGGTGGGCGGCAGCTGCTTGGGATCGCCCACGACGATGAGCCGGCGGCCGCGGACGATGGCGCCCACCGCGTCTTCGCTGGGCAGCTGGCTGGCCTCGTCGAAGATCACCAGGTCGAACGACGGGTTGCCGCCGTCCAGCAGCTGCGCCACGGTGAGCGGGCTCATCATGAAGCAGGGCTTGATGGCGCGGATGGCGGCGCCGGACTGCTGCAGCGTGCGGCGCAGGGGGGCGTGGCGCCGCTCGCGGGCCATCTGCGTCTGGAGGAAGGGCATGGCCTCCTTGGCCGCCGGCTCGCGGAGGCGCGCCTGCACGGCGTCGCGCAGGCGGCCCACGAGCGCGTCGCGGTTCTCCGCCAGCACGGCCTGGTCCAGCGTGCGGAACTCCGTCACGCGCTGCTCGTGCGACAGCGTGGCGAACTGCCGCAGCGGCTCGCGCTCCTGCACGGCCGCGCTAACCCACTTCTGGTGAAAGGCGCGGCGAAAGGCGCGCGGCAGGTCGTCCCAGGCCAGCTCGCCGGCGAACGCGGGCGCCAGCAGCTCCCCCGCCAGCCCGGCCGCCGCCTTCGCGCGCACCAGCTCGAACGCGGCCCAGCGCGGCGCCAGCGGGAGCCCGGCCTCCAGCGCCGCCGCGCGCTCGGCGATCTCCGCCAGCGGCGTGTCGGCGAGGAAGGTGTCCGGCCACTGCGCCAGTGCGCGCAGGCCGTCGAGTGCCCGCGCCGCGCCCTCGGCGGAGGTGCGCAGCGTCTCCGCCAGCGACACGTCCGGCGCGGGCTGGGCGCCCAGGGCGGCGGTCTCGTCCGCCAGCTTGTGCTGCACGCACAGGCAGCGGAACTCCACCACCCAGCGCACGTAGCCGTCCAGCGCGTCCCAGTCCGACCGCTCCCCCTGCCACAGCCCGCCGAACAGCTCGCGCCCCGTCGCGTCCGCCGCCGTGAGCGCATCCCGCTCGCGCCGCAGCTCGTCCGCCTTGCGCATCTCCGCCGCCTGCTCCAGCAGCGAGCCCGTGTACGACGGCTGCCGGTATCCCATCCACCGCCGCTTGACCGCGCGGTGCCGTCCGCTCAGGAAGTTGAGAAAGCGGACGGGGCTGCTCTCCTTTTCCTCGATGAACTGCGCGTCCGCCGTGTGCTCCTGCTGGAAGACGTCCTGGATGAACCAGTGCCCGATGCGCCGGTCCAGGTCGCTGACCACGCGGCCGCGGGCGATGAGCTCCAGGGCCTGCGGGGGCGGCGCCGTCCACGCGTCGCTCGTGAGCACGCCCAGCGGCGCGCCGGGGGAGCGGGCGAGGACGGCGGCCATGCGCACGGCCGTGTTCACGTCCGCGAAGGTGCGCAGGGGCGGCAGGTTGAACGCCGCCTGTACGGCCTCCGCGTGGCGTGCCGTCTGCTCCAGCCGCGCGCGCAGGTCGCGCACCAGGTCGCCCGCCACGTCCAGGTCGTCCTCGGACCACAGGGTGCGGGCGGAATCGCGCCAGGGATGCCCGCGCACGTCGCCCGTCTCGGCGGCGGCCCGGGCGAGGTCTTCCAGCCCCCGCACCGCATCGTCGAACTGCGCGCGCGTCACGTTGGCGATGCCGGCTTCGAGCTTGACGCGCGGCGCCTCGCGCAGGGCCATCAGCTCGCCGAAGCCGCGGTACGGGGTGAAGCCGGCGGCGCCGTACGGTGCGTGGACGGCCTGCGCGTAGTCCGTGAGCGTGGTGCGCACGCCGGGGAGGCGGCCCGCGACGGGCTCGCCGGGCTTCGGCCGCTGGAGGGACGCGTCCAGCGAGCGGGCGATCTCCTTGACCACGGCGCGCTTGTTGGCCTTGGTGCTGTGCAGCTCCAGGCAAAAGTCGCCCAGCCCGGCGCGCACCAGCCGGTCGTGCACGACGGACAGCGCCGCCATCTTTTCCGCGACGAAGAGCACGGACTGCCCCGCGTGCAGCGCCTGCGCGATCAGGTTGGTGATGGTCTGCGACTTTCCCGTTCCCGGCGGGCCTTCCAGCACCAGGTCGTGCCCGCGATCCACGGCGGCGATGGCGCGCAGCTGGCTGCTGTCCGCGTCCACCACCTGCGCCGTGGCTTCCGGCGGAAACGCATCGTCCAGGTCCATGTCGCGCACGTCGTCCGGCAGCGCGGCGAGCTGGCCGCCCGTGCGCGTGACCAGCTGGCGGACCAGGCGGTGCCCCCCGAACGCGGCGCCGTTGGCATCCAGGTCCTTGTACATGGCGAACTTCTGGAAGGCGAACAGCCCCAGGTAGATCTCCGTGGTCACCTGCCAGCCGGCGTGCGCCCTTACGGCCTCCGTGACGGCGGCCAGGAACTGCTGGAGGTCGTAGTCGTCGGGAATGGATGCGGGATCCGGCAACTCCGGGAGCGTGATGCCCGGACCGCGCTTGAGGTACTCGGCCAGCGCGGGGTTGACGATGTAGTCGTCGTCCGTGGCAGAGAGGGTGTAGCCCGCACCGGCGGAGGTCCGCGCGAGGGCCACGGGCAGCAGCACGAGCGGCGCGCGGAACACCTGCTCGCTCTCCTTGGCCTCCGTGTAGTGCAGCATGCCCAGCGCGAGAAAGAGCGCGTTCACGCCCTGCTCCTCGCGCGTTTCGCGGGCCTGCTCGTCGATGCGGCGCAGCTGGATGTCGAGCTTGTCCGGCAGCGACGTGGTTTGCAGCACGTCGTCGCGGTGCTTCTCGGCCAGCGACGCCGTCTCGTACGGCGCGAACGCGGATGCCCCCGCGCCATCTTCGTCCTCCAGGTCGTCGAACCCGACCGGCGCGTGGTCATCGGCCGCAACGCCGGAAGGAACGGCGACTTCGGTGGATGCCGATCCGTCGATGCCACCGCCCGTTGCCGCCGCGCCGCCTTCCATCCCAACCGTCGTGGGCGCTCCGGCCGATGCCGATCCGCCGGTCTCCGTCGAAGCGGGTGCCGATACGCTCTCGGTCGATGCGGATCCACCGATCTGCGTGGTTGCGGCTGCCGATACGGTCTCGGTCGATGCCGATCCGCCGATCTCGGTTGGCGCGGCTGCCAATACGCCTTTGGTCGATTCCGATCCGCCGATGTCCGACGATTCGGGTGCAGACGCGGCTTGGGTCGATACTGATCCGCCCACGTCAGCGGATGCCGATCCCGCGGCTTCGATGGCGGATGCTGATCCCGCTTCGGTCGATGCAGATCCGCCGCTCTGTGTTGATGCGGGTGCAGATACGGCTTCGGTGGATGCGAATCCGGCGGCGTCGGCGGAGACGGGCGCGGATGCAGTGCCGATCGAAGCGC
>DATING010000616.1:0-2345 GCA_035474555.1 Longimicrobium sp.
CCCGCGCTCCACCTCGCCAAAGTCCAGCTTGACGATCTTGCTGATGTTGCCGTTGTGGCCGGCCTTTTTGGCCTCGTGAATCTGCACGTCGGTGCGGCGCGCGGACTCGAACGGGTCCAGGATCGCCTCCAGCACCTCGTATTCGACGTGGATGAGCTCCAGCGCGCGGTAGGCCGTGTCCTCGTCCACCGCGGCCACGGCGGCCACCGCGTCGCCGATGTAGCGCACCTTGTCGGTCGCCAGCGCGTTCTCGTCCGGCGTCCAGACGATGATGCCGAACGGGATGGGCATCTCCGCGCCCGTGACGACCGCCGCCACGCCGGGCAGGGCCAGCGCCGCCGTGGTGTCGATGGAGACGATGCGCGCGTGGGGATGGGGCGAGCGCAGGATCTTGCCGTGCAGCATCCCCGGCAGCACCAGGTCGTCCGTGTAGCGCGCGCGGCCGGTGGACTTCTCCAGCCCGTCCGTCTTGCGCTGGCGGGTGCCCAGCACGTTCAGGGGCTTGGCCTTTTCCGCGCGGTCGCCGTAGAGGGGGACGGATTCGCCGGCGTGGGACGGCGCGTGGTCCACCACGGGCGTCCCGCGCTCCGCCACCTCCGGCTGGTCGGCGGGGACGCCGCCGCGAGCGCTCTCGAAGCTGGGGTCGCGCCCCTCGCCCTCCACGCCCAGGTCGCGCTTTTCGGTCATGCCTTTACCTCCACCGTCGTGCGCATGCGCTCGGCCGCCAGCTCCACGGCGTCCAGGATCTTGGTGTAGCCGGTGCAGCGGCACAGGTTGCCGCTCAGGGCGTCCTTGATCTCCTCGCGCGAGGGCGCCGTGTTCTCCTCCAGCAGGGCCGCGGCGCTCATGAGGATGCCCGGCGTGCAGAACCCGCACTGGGCCGCGCCGCAGACGTCGAACGCGTCCTGCAGCGGGTGGGCCACGCCGGGCGCCGTGCGCAGCCCCACGAGCCCTTCTACCGTGCGCACCTCGCGCCCCACCGCCTCGTACACGGGGGTGATGCACGACAGGGTGGGCACGCCGTCCAGCCACAGGGTGCACGCGCCGCAGTCGCCCTTGTCGCACCCCTGCTTGCTGCCGGTGAGCTGCACGCCGTAGCGCAGCGCCTCCAGCAGCGTCCAGTGGGTGGGCACCGCGATCTCGTGCGTGTCGCCGTTGACGGTGAGCGTGAGCAGGTCCTTCATGGGACGGGGCCGGAGGATGGTGCGCGCCGATGGAAACAGGGCGGAAACACAGCAGGCGCGCGGATTTGACAGCCTTGCAAGCTAACCCGCGCCGCGCGCGGGTGTCAACGCTGCGCAGCCGATTTTTCGAACGGGTGTTCGGGAGGATGCGGGAGATTCGTGCGGGGCGCCGAGTGTGGCCCTCACCCGGGTTCGTAAACCTCACCCACCCTCTCCCACAAACTGCGTGGGAGAGGGTATACACCCAGGTCGTGCACGGCGGCAAAGCCTCGCGCCGGTGCACAGACTCTCACGCTCGCGTGGTGTCGGCGGAGGCCGGCAGTGTGAAGTTGTAGCCGCGAATTCATTCGCTCACCTAAAACGCCTGCCCTCGTGAGAAAGCCCGTGCCGGCAACGCGCATGCGCCACCGGAACGGGCTTTCGAAGGGTCGCGGCCGCTGGCGATCCCCGGCCGCGCACCCGCCTAGCGGTCGCCTTCGTCGCCGTGGCCGGGCTTGGCCTTGGTTTTGGCATGCTGGCGGCGGTCGGCGGCCAGCGAGCGGCCCACGTCCACCTGGTCCTTGGTAAAGCGGCCGTTCTCGTCGCGCCGAACGTAACGCTTGTCGCCGGGATTGGGCTCGATCAGCTCGCGCTTGCGTGCCATCTCATCCTCCGGAAAGAGTGCAATTTCTGTAAACATGGGCCCTTCATCGACTTCCACTTTGCATGCTCCGGGCCGCAATGCAATCAGGCATTTTCAGCCACGGTGCGGACGGATGAGCAGGAGGATTGGAGATGGAGCGGTGGCGAAGTGCGATCGCCGGTGGCAGGCACCCAGCCCCGGCGACTGAAGTCGCGGCAGTGAAACCGCGATGTCGGCCTTCGCCGACAGGTCCGGCACGGGCGAGTGCCGGGGGTGCGCGGGGTTCGGCCCGTCTTTGACGGGAGCCCTCTCCCCCGCCGGCCTTTCGCTCGTTCCTCGCGACGGCCGTCGACCCCTCCCCCAACTTCGGGGGAGGGGTGGGCAAGGGCGGAGTCCCGGTGGGATGGACAGGCAGGCGCGCGGGCGGGCTTTCTCCCCTCTCCGCGCGCAGTTTGCGCGGGGAGGGGCCTGGGGAGGGGCGCCCGGCCGTGCGACAAGCCATCCTGCCCCGGCGTGACGTCTCCCTCCCCCGCGCCGTT
>DATING010000617.1:0-4574 GCA_035474555.1 Longimicrobium sp.
GGACAGAGCGAATGAATTCGCCGCAACAAACACACGAAGTCCGCCTGCGCGGACTGGTCCGTCGCGGGCGGAGTGCCACGCCGCCGGACGGCCATCTCGATCCTCCCGCCGCGTACGGATCAGCTTCCGCGCGTAGCATACGGGAGCGATCGAAGTCGCGGCGTCGCGGCTACAACGTCACACTGCCGGCCTCCGCCGATACCGATTCGTTCCGCATCCTGCACCTGCGACGAATCCGCGACGCTGTTTCATCGCAATTTTCGGGAGGCATGCATCCGCCGGCGTGAGGGCGGAGGGTGCAGATCATCCACCTGATCGCGTCTTCCAGGCACCGTGCGCGCGACGGTGGGCGGCCACCCGCCACGGATTCCAGTGCCGCGCGCGGGCGGGATCGTCAACGGACGCGATCAGGTGGATGTTGCGGCACCAGGTTCCGTGCGTGGAGCGGAACGTGTGCATCGAAAAAGACGCGGATACTGACCTCACGGCGGCCATCCGCGCGTTCGGGCGGGGCGTGCGCGGAGCCGTGGATCGGGAAGGCGGGATTCCCATCCATCCCGCAAACGGATGGGGTGGCGCCGCTTGCCGGGAGGACGAGGCGGGCGGGGAGAGGGATGCTCATCGGACCCTTAAGGTGGATGGATGCTCCCCAAAAACGCGGCGCCATCCAGCGCTGTCAGAATGGACGCCGGTGGCGCGTTGGATCGGTCAGCGGAGCACCGGCGGGCGCGATCGTCCATCACCCCCGACGCGGCCGATCCCACACCGCAGCCGATCCTGCCCGCCTCCGCCCGCCGTACGCGTTCGCTCGCGCTCCTCCCGATGCTGTCCCGGCGCCGCCAACCGCGCGCGCAGCAGGTTTCCCCTTCGCGGACGACCCCCATGCGCCGCACCTGCCCCCCCGTCCCGCGCCGTTCCCTCGTCCTCCTGCTGGGGTTGCTCGCCGCGTGCGGCGAAGACGAGCCCGCCACCATCGCGCGGCCCCACGAGCTACGGCTGACCATCATCCGCGGCGCGGGGATGCGCGTGCCCGTGCGCCCCGTGGGCATGCCCCCGGGTGAGGTGTCCCTCAGCGACGATCCCGTCATCGTGGAGATCTCCTCGCTCATCGGCGCCAGCGTGCAGGCCCGCGCCGGCGCCACGGGGCCCGCGCTGGAGGTCCGGATGCCGCCCGTGGAGCTGCGGTGGCGGTCCCTGCAGCGCTGGTGCGAGCCCCTGCACGCCACGACGACGCTCACCCGCGGCGACACCGTCCACAACTACTACCGCCGGGGTACCCTGGCCGACGGCTGCCAGATGGTGGTGGAGGGGGTGTCGGAGGGCTACGTGTTCGACGCGGACACGGCCTTTGTCAAGTTCGACGTGGGCCCGCTCGTCACCATCTTCATCCCGGATCAGGAGCGGCTGCTCATTGGCGAGCCCATCCCCAAGCGCGGGTTCGTGGGGGACGGGGTGGACGCGTACGGCAACGTCGAGCCGCAGCCCAACGTGACGGTGAGGCTCACGGAAGGAGGCGCCGTGTTCGCGGAGGCGGACACCACCATTACCGCCACAGGAGAAGGCGTGGGCGCCGTGATGGTGACCTCGGGGGCCTTTACGAAGCGGGTGGAGCTGTGGGGGCTGCCGGACCTGCGGAAGAACGGGTGGCGGCTCACCTGGGGGTGCAACGATGTCGCGCGCCCCGGCGGTGCCCGCGCGGACAGCATCCGCTTCGTGATGGACTCCGCGGCGGCCCTGCACGGCGGCGGCGGCGTCCGCGGTCAGACCCACTCGTTCCGCGGGCGGACGATCGTGCGGGAGTGGCGCCCGGGAGAGTCGGTGCGCGTGGCCGACCTGTCCGGCTTTACCGTGATCGGGAGCATGCGCCCCATGCTGATGGAGTGGACGCCCGGCGAGGCCTCCCAGCGGACGGCCACGGGCTACGCCGGCGGCAGCCTGTGCGTGCAGACGGTGTTCGAGCCCTCCGGCGGCTTCGTCCCCGTGCGCGTGGAGCGCCGGTGACCGCCGCGCCGTTCGGGCCTCCCGCCCCCGCCCCCGCCTCCGTCCACCCGCGCCCCCGCCGGACGATGCATTCCTTTCCACGATGGACCGTTCTCATCCTCGCCCTTGTCACGACCGGCTGCGACGGCGGCGGCACGGGCGAGGCCCCCGCCGGCGGCGAGTACGTGGCCGCGCTGGAGTCGCCGAACGGGCCGGAGGGCGCGGCCCTGCTGGAGCTCTCGGGGAGCGGGGTGGAATCCATCACGGCGACGTCGCTGTCCCTGTTCCGCCAGCCCACGAGCGCAGGGACGCGGCTGATGCTCGTCCGCGAGCCCGCCGGGCGGCTGGAGTTCCGGGTGCGGATGTCCGCCGGCAGCCGCCCCCCCGCCGTGCGCGTGGTGGAGGTGGTGGACGGGGACGACCGCCAGCGCGCGTCGCTGGACGGCTACGAGGTCACCTTCACGCCCGTGCGGGGGAACCCATGACGCGCCGCATCCCGCTCTTCCTGGCCGCGACACTCCTGGCCGCGGCCGCCGTGATCGCGGCCCCGCCCGCGGCCGCGCAGGACATGGAGCTGCGCTCGGCGCTCAGCGGCGTGCCCCTGCCGCCGGCGTACTACGAGCGCATCCGCCGGGACCCCGGTGCCTTCGAGTTCCGCCACGGGTTCCGCAACCGCCTGCTGGCCCGCGCGGCGGACGGCCCGTCCCGGGCGGAGGCGCCCACGACCGGCGAACTGACGGTGGTGGTGGTGCTGGCGATGTTCGCGGACTCGCCGGAGCCCCCCGTGACCGGCGCGCAGGTGCACGAGCAGCTGTTCGGCGCCAACCCCCGCGGCAACCTCACGCAGTACTACCACGAGACGAGCTCCGGCCGCATCCGCGTGACGGGGGCCGTGCGTCCCTGGGTGCGGTCGCGGGTCACCCGCGCGGAAGCGGCGGGCAACAGCTACGGGTTCGGCGGCGACGCGAACCTCACGGGCTTTCTCCGCCACGCCCTGCAGCTGGCCGACGCCACCACGGACTTTGGCCAGTTCGACAACGACGGCCCGGACCGCATCCCTAACAGCGGCGACGACGACGGGACCGTGGACCTGCTGGCCGTCAACTTCGAGGGGCCCGACGCCACCTGCGGGGTGGCGTCGCTGTGGCCGTACCGCGCGGCCTTCTCCGACCTGCTGGGCTCCCCGTACGCCACCAACGACCGCACCCACGGCGGGGGCAGCCCGATCCTGCTGAACGACTACCTGGTGCAGAGCGCCATGAACTGCGACGGATCGCCGCAGAACATCGCCGTGATGGCGCACGAGATGGGGCACGCGTTCGGCCTGCCGGACTTCTACGACGCGAGCGGCGGGATCCTTCCCGGCCAGCGCCACTGGGTGCTGGGGTGCTGGACGCTCATGGCCGCGGGCGCATGGGGGTGCGGCCCCTCCACCGGCCCCATCCTGGGCCAGCTTCCCCCCCAGATGGGGCCGTGGGAGAAGCTGCACCTGGGCTGGGGCAACCCGCAGGTGGCGGAGCCGGGGTGGCGCCGGCAGTACGTGCTGCGCCCCGTGCAGGGGAGCGGGGACCTGCTGCGGGTGCCCCTGCGCGGGAACAACGAGTACCTGCTGCTGGAGTACCGCCCCAACACGGGGTTCGACGCCGGGCTGCCGGGCGGGGGCGTGCTGGTGTTCCACGTGGACACCCTGCGCCCCCTGGACGTCCAGTGCAACGGGTGCAAGCGCATCTACCACGTGGGGCTGGTGGAGGCGGACGGCGACGAGGGACTGCTCAAGACACACGCGGAGGGGGGCAACCGCGGCGTGGCGGGGGACGTGTGGACGGGCCGGCGGGTGCTGGACGCGCTGAGCACCCCGGCCCTGACGCTGAACTCCGGCCTGGCCGCCAACGTGGCCCTGGAGATCGAGGTGCTGGGCCCGGAGGCGCGCATCACCGTCTCCACCCTGGCGACCGTCGCCCCCGCGTCGCTGCTGGCGCCCGTGCTGGGCTCCCCCGGCACGGGCCCCACGGCGGAGGAGCGCCTGTCGCTGGACCACTTTGGCAACCGCGACGGGCGCTACGACCTGGGCGACCTGCGGGCGTACATGCGCAGCCGCCCCCTCGCCGTCGTCCCGCCCTCGTAGCCGTCCTCGGACGTCCATCTCTCCGTGCGCCGCCGGTCCTCCCCGGCGGCGGCGCACGCCCCCTGCTGGCGGAATCCACACCCCGGAGCCATCCATGCCGTTCGGCCTTCGCCCCCTGGCCCGTCCCTCCCGCGCGGCGGGGGTGCTCGTGGCGCTCTTGCTGGCCTTCGCGCCCCGTCCCGCGGCGGCGCAGGAGACGGGCACCCTGCAGGGCATGGTGCGCGACGAGGCGGGTGCCCCCCTGGCCGGCGTGGGGGTGGAGGTGGTGCAGGCGGGAGGCGCGCGATTCCGGCGCGGCACCCGCACGGACGCGGCGGGGCGGTTCATCCTCCCCCGCATCCCCCCGCGCCCCCTGCGGCTGCGGGTGGCGCACCCGGGGTTCGCGGCCGAGGTGCTCCTGCAGCTGGCGCCCGGGGAGACGCGCGTGCAGGACCTGGTGGCGCGCCCGCGGCTGGTGACCATCGACACG